>NZ_JBZRPK010000710.1:0-20035 GCF_058382125.1 Haloferax sp. s1 | reverse complement strand
GGCTTCGTGGAGTGCTTCGACACGTTGGACTAGGAGTGGTGTTTCCCAAGGCCAACTGGACGACCCATCGATATCAGAGAGCGAACCTCCGTCGGTTGTGTAGGTCTCAATCGAGAGAGTGGTCAGGCCCTGCTCAGAAATGATTTCCTCGAGTTCGCTTTGGTTGATGTGACCTCTGACTTCGATTGTACGCGTGTCCGACGACCCATACGCATAATCGACGGTGGCAGTGGCAGTGTAGCCGCGTTCTTCGAGAGCCCTTTCGACATCCCTCGCTGCAGCTCCTTGATCGAATGGCACCTTAACGAGAGTAACCCGTGACTGTAGAGTTAAGACTGCAGACATACTGGAACAGGAAAGGGTTCGCCCCGAACCAGCCACACAACCAGCAAGGCTACTGGCTGTCAAGAGAGAGATGATCCTGAGAATCCACCGCCGTGATGGCTTTTCCATATGCTTGCTCATTACTCAGCGCTAGCAAGGTTCGGGTGGTCGCCGACTACGTCTTGACGCCTGCCTCAATACCTCGTTCGAGAATTTCGACGAGAGATACCACTTCAGAAATCAACGATTCCTGTTCCGCTCCAGAGAGTGTCTTTATCCGCTTGATATGAGTGAACAGTCCGTTGAGTCGTTGCTTCGGGGAGAACATCTTTTGTGGCGCTTGTTTGCTTGAAAGCGTTCCGTCACTGAGACCGATAGCGACCGATTTCGGCTCCCGAAGCGACTGATTTGTAATCGGCCGTACCGACCTGAGAGAGTGACGATTCTTTCTCAATCGCCTCGAAAACGACAGATTCGACTCACTCCTCGCTGTCCGCGTGGGCGCGGACCCACAACTCGCCGATACGGGAGAGTCGCGTCCGGTAGGACTTCCCTCGTTCTTCCTGCTCGATGTAGCCCTTCCCGCCGGGGCCGAGACGGTCCACGTTGTAGATGACCTTCGAGCGGAAAGAATCGGTGTACTCCTCGTTCATCTCGCGGGCGAGCGCCTCCGCGAGTTCCGAGACGGACCCGAACTCGCCGTGTTCGCCGAGTTTGAACAGGATGACTTCCTCGAACGGCTTGACGTTGGAAAAGGAGGCGACGGGCAGTTCGACGATGTGCCGACCGTCGATTTCCTTCGCGCCGATGGTCGTCCCGCGCTCGTCGAATTCCGAGAGGAGGTCCGAGGCGACGTCGAGGCGTTCGCGGATTCGGTCGGCGTCGATTTCACCGGATTCGAGAATATCCTCCAGCAGGTCGCGGCCGGTTCGGAGTTCCTCGGCGAGTTCGGTCTCCAGATACTTCTCGGGGGCCGTGTAGTAGGTGTGGATGCGGTCTCGGTCGGCCTGCCGTTCGACCATGATGGAGTGCGCGGCGGTTGCGAAGGCAAAGGAGACGGGCCGTGGCATCGCGCTCACGTTGACCCACACCTCACCCGGTTCCTCGTCGTCCCCGCGGAGTTCGTCGTCGGCGTCGAGTTCGGCGTTGATGAGGTCGTAGGCCTGCTCGAATGCGGCGTCGTAGTCGTACACGTCGTCGACGATGACCTGCTCGGTCTCCGCGCCGAGGAGGTTCTGGAAGTCCTTGCCGAGTTTCCCCGACAGGTTCCGCGAGTACTCGACGTTCGCTTCGCTCCCGATAGCGCCTTCGAGGAGGATGACGCGGTCAACGTCCAACTGGTCGCGGATGAGTGGCGCGATGAGTCGGTCGTAGTCGAACCCGACGGGAACGATGTGCGTCTGCATACGCTATACTCCGTGGGAACGTTTATTAATCCCCTCAAGTAGCATACCGTTCAATTGTACATTGCCCATGTTCGCACCTCTCCCGTCGCGGGCTTCACAAGAACCGCAGGGCCGAATGTTATAATCGTTTGGCAGGTGAAGATAATTCTCCCCTGAATCTCACCCTACGCCCCGGGGGCTGATGGGGAGTCTGTGGTTAGCGGGGCGATGAGTGAGAAACCCGTCGGGGAGTTACTTCCGCCCATTGTGCTTGTGGGGTCGGATTGGACAGGTGAACACCACGTCGGTTGGGATGATGTCTACGTTAGTCGCGTTCTGAATGCGGCTGGCGCTGGTTAGATAGTCTCCATTTTGGTCTGTTCTGACCAAATCCTCCGGGGGTTTACCCCCTTCCTCCACGACAAAATGAACGTGCCACTGAGCAGTGAACGAAGGTCCATCTAACGGAACGACGTGGTCGATATCAAATGGAAGTGGGGCTGGATGTGGGCTATGCTCACTTCCATCTACGCCCGTATCAGTCATGGGTTTGATTAACCAAAGCGGTCTGTGGGCCGCTTCGTTTCCTTCATTATCTTTACTCCCCGGGTGTGGCTCCGATTCCAGCATTTCAAAGAGGGTGTTCTGCCCCCACGCGAACGTGTCTTGTCGCCTATTATTCCCAGTATCGCCGGCGGTTGCTGTCCCTACAAGCGTGGTCCCCCCTGCTACACCTGCTCCGATTGTTTTCAGTACTGTTCGTCTGTCGAAAATATGGTCTGCCATTGTTGGGACCCGTCACTGAATTCCGCGTGCACCATGGTAGCTATAAGCTCCCTTCTTCATGTTAATCGTTGGCTATCAATAGGGGTAGAATTAGATGCTCTCGCTGAGATGGATGGTGCGTAGTCTTCTCCCTAACTGCTTGGCAATCATCCATGTCCCGACCATGGAGACAGTGACCCCCGTTGAGTTGACGGGGGTGAGTCCACCGATACCTGGTTTCTCGAATCGTAGACTTAGAGATTCGTCCGAATTGGGTGGTTAGCAGTGGAATCACTCCGTGTTCGTCGGTCGCATCTTCGCGGTTGTGGTCGATGTAGTTGTAAAAGGGCCAGACTGACGGGTGGCAAATGACGCTTCGAACGAGCCCATAGATGCTCACGAGGGAATGATTTTTTCGCTTACACTAGTTCAGGTCACCCATGGAACGAAACAAGGCACTCACAGTGTACATCATCCTCCCGTGTCTCCTGTTTGGTGCTGTCTTCGTGGCCGCACTCACGAAGCTCTCTACCAGCGTCAGTCTCATCCAACTCCGCCTGTTGACGACCGCATTCGGTGTGGTCTTGACACTAATCGTCTACACGAAGAAAGACGAATTAGCGAAGCAGTAGGCGTCTGCTCCACTGAGTGGGTTACCACGGGTTGGTTAGCGGCCATCAGCAACGTCAGTCGCGACCCCCTCGGCTACCAACCCACTCCCACACCGCCCAAACCCCAACCCCAACCACAAACGCCACTCCAAGATTCACCACGACCCCAACCACGCCCACACCAACCACGAACGCGTACCCCTCCGCCCGAACCAAACTCGTCCGACCCAACTGCACGCCGATAATCGCCAGTACGACGCCGAGCATCGCCACGGGAAACGCGGCGACAACGTCCACGGCGAAGAGGGCGACGAGCACGTAGCCCACGCCGAGAACGACGTTCGCGCCCGCGGTTCGAGCGCCGAAGGCGTACTTTCCGGCGACGCCGCCGCTGCCGTGGCACATGGGAAAGCCGCCGAACGGGACGGCGACGAGGTTCATCACACCCATGCTGGAGGCGAGTTCGTCGGCCGAAATATCGCGGTTGAAGTAGTCGGCCAAGAGGACTGAGGTTGCAAGCGCGGCGTTGCCGACGGTCATGGCCAACTGGGCACCCGCCGCCTCTAGTGCGGGCGCGGTGAATTCGACGGTTCTGAAGAGAGCAAAACTGCCTACGGACGGAAGCGTCGGCGACGGAATTCCGACGTGGGTGAGGGCGACCACACCGCCGACCGCGAGAACCGCGAGCGCGCTCAGGTTGCGGCGGCGACCCACGACCGCGAGCAACGCGACGACGACCGCGAGACCGGCCAGTCGAAGGTCACCCAATCCGAGTCGGAGACCGGTCGTGAGCAGGACGAGGGCGACGCCGAACTGGACGCCGCGGACGACCGGGTCGCCGATATACCGACTCACGCGACCCAGCGAGTTTGTCCGACCGATGCCGAGGAGGACGACGCCGAGAAGCACGCCCGCGAGGAGCGCCTCGCCCGCCGTGACCGACTCCGCGAGGACGAGCGCGGCCAGCGCCTTCATCGGTTCGACCGACAGCGGGGCCGCGTAGTAGAGCCCCCACACGACCTGAAAGACGCCGAACCAGACGAGAACGAGGGCCAACGAGAGGTCCGTCAGGCGGGCGACCGCAACGACAATTGGGAGGACCGTGACCGAATCACCCACCGCGCCGGTGAACTCGTTCCACGCGAAATCGACTGCGAGCTTATCGCGGTACGGAAACGAGACTCCCATCTCGAATCAGATTTCGTGGGAAAGCTGAAATGCATTTGCGTAATTGTACCATGGTACATATTCGGTCGAGAGAAATCAGATATAGTTACGCACTGGTCAGACGCCGACACCAATCTCAGGGCCTGAAAGCCGTGCAATCACAGGTCGACAACGCCTTCACGAACGTCTAACTCACCCCCATTTCGAGATATCTAAGTGGACGCCGCCGCGGAGGAAATCGACGCCGATGAAGAGCATCATCGAGACCATCGTCACCATCGCAAACACATCGAAAAATAGGGCTTCGCGGGACCCGCCGGGTCTCGGAGCAGTCATTACGAGCATGCCGATGGCGAAGCAGATGTAGCCAATCCCCGCGACGGCGTGCCATTCGAGAGATTTCGAGCCGATGGCGAGCGAGTCGCGCAGTCCGGCGAAGATGAGGAGGAGACCCCCAATGGCGAACCCAGCCATCCAACCCACCTGACGAAGGTGGTCGGGAGGACCGAATAGTACTATCAGCACGGCGAGGATGAGGAGGTCGAACACGCCGAGACCGAAGAGAAATCGTCGCTTCATACGGATGCTATTCTCGACAGGCATGAAAAAATATCGACAAATCAGGAGCGGCCGCGGGCGTCGGATTACCGCGTCGGCAACAGCGCCGCCGACTCGACGATAGTCGCGAATTCCCCGTGTAGGTGCGCTAGCGCGGTCCGGTGCATCTCGTCGGCCGTGTACGACTGGCCGTCGTGTCCCTCGCGGTCGAACGTCGCCGTCGCGTCGGCGGGGAGATACACGCCGAAGCCGAGGTTTTCGGCCATCCGCGTCGTCGTCGAGACGCAGTGGTCGGTCGTGAGACCGCAGATGACGAGCGTGTCGTAGTCGCGCTCGCGGAGCCACGCTTCGAGGTCGGTGCCGATGAAGCCGCTGTTGACGTGTTTCGTGAACGTCGGTTCGTCGCCGACGGGCTCGGATTCGGGTTTCCAGCCGAATCCCTCGCCGTCGCTTCGAAGGGGTGAGTCCGGTTCCGTGGAGTCGTGGCGGACGTGGACGACCGGGCGGTCGGTCTCGCGCCACGCCGCGAGGAGGTCCGAAACGCGGGCTTCCATCCCGGGGTTGTTTCGGTCGCCCCACGCGGGGTCGTCGAAGCCGACCTGCATGTCGATACAGACGAGAGCGGTGTCGTCGGGAAGGTCGAGAACGGCGTCGGCCGGGAGTTCGAGCGTACGCGTCGGTGTGGCGTTATCGTCGGTCATTAGTCGTCCGCCGGAGCCACCGGCACTTTCGGGTGCTCGCGGGAGATTCGAATCGGGCACTCGTCGGGTGCTTGCGACTCGTCCGACGAGAACATGTACTGCGGCCACTCGCGGTCGCCCTCGACGCCCCAGTCACCGAGTTCGGCGTGGGGACAGACGCCGTCGTACTCCTCGATGCGATTCTGAATGACGTTGCGTGCTTTCTGTCCGGCCTCGGTGTCGGCGGTGATGCCGTCGAACAGCGCCCGTGGTTGGAACGTGATTTCGAGGCCCCACGGGCAGTAGCGACTCATCCGCTCGTCGTAGAAGGGAGCACGCGTCGTCGGGAACATCGGTTCGCCGCCGAAGGAGAACTCCCACTTCGGGTCGTCGGGGTCGGTCGGGATGCCCTCGGGCCACGGCTCCGGGTCGTTGACGTGGAGGAACTGGAGAATGTGCCAGAGGTGTTCGTGGTAGTCGGCTTCGGTCAACTCCTCCGCGGGTGGTTTGAAGAACGTGACGAGCGAACACTGCTCGGAGTACTCTCGGTACACGTCGATGTATTCGAGGAGGGTGTCCCGAAGCGCCAGCAGGGCGTCCTTGTCGGTCATCGAATCGACGAACGTGTACAGCGCGTCGCCGTTTCGCTCGGAGTCGATGCCAAAGTAACACGGGAACGGCGCACCATCGTGGTCGCCGAGCATCGTCTCGCGGAACGTCTCGTAGTGCTGTTCCGCCCATTCGGGCAGGGTGCCGTCGTCGAGACGGCGACGAAGCACGTCCTGCTCCATGAGCACCTGGTGACCCGGCTCGTTCATGCGCGGGGGTTGGAGTGCGGAGGTTTGAGGGTTCGGGTTTGAGGGCCGAATGGCCCTCTCGAAACAAAACGGAGGGTCAATACGAGAGGAAGCGTCCGTTCACAGCGGGCGGTCCATCTTCACGTATCGTGTCTCGTAACCCAGTTCCTCGTAACACGACTGTGCAACGTCGTTGCGGGCGTGGACGCTCAGGGCGGCTTGTTCGCATCCACGCTCGCGGCCCCACTCGTGTGCCCGCTCCAGCAGTGCCGTCCCGAGACCGTCGCCCCGTGCCTCGGGAGCGACGTAGAGGTCTTTCACCTTCGCAACCGAGTTGCGGGCGAACACCGACGGTGCCTCGGAGTACGAGACTGTCGTGTACCCAGCGAGACTCTGCCTCTCACTCTCGTCGTCGACCGCGACAAACGTCTGTACGTCTTCGTCGCCGAGTTGGTTCCGCCGGTACTGGATGGCTTCAGAGCGAACGTCCACATCGTCAGCCAGCGAATCGTGCGGGTCGATATCGCCCATCTCCTCCGCGAATGGGAACCACAGGTCGTCGACGAGTGCAGGTACGTCGGCGGCGTGAAGCGGTCGAATCTCCATGTGTCACCGACAACACCCAGTGTTGTCAAAAGATTATCTTCTTAAAAAGCGGTGAGTATTCGGTCGCTTCTGTCCTCGGTTACTCGATTTCCAGACTTCCGGATTCGCCCCCATCGCCGCCGTCTTCGTCCCATTCGAGTTCGAACTCGATGCTCAGCTCGCCGGGACCGTTGGCGGGGCCTTCGCGTTCGGCTTTCACCTCGAACGTCGGGGAAGCCGGTGGTTCCATCGTCACCGTCTGGTCGCCGGTCTTCAGCGTAATCGACTCGCCGGCGTCGAGTTTATCGGCGACGGTTCGGAGGTATGTCGCGATTTCGGTTCTCGTCTGTCGGCTCTCGGATTTGAATAGGACTTCTTCAGGCACAATCAGGCATTGGGCACGCAAGGGGATAAGCTTCGTCTCGGTAATAGAAAGATACCTGTGAGACGAAACGGATGGCGTCAGTCCGCTCGCAGGCCCTCAGTGAACCGGTGCTGGTTCTCCTCGGGTGCGGCGACAGTGAGCGCGGAAACACCGACAGTGAGGACGGCCGAGAGGACCATTCCCCAGAGGGCGTAGTCCCACGTGAGGTAGGTCGCACCGAAGACCGTCATCGACCCGACTTCGACCGCGGGGATGAAGACGTGTGCGAGGTAGAACACCTGTCCACCGAGGATACCGGCGAACATGCCCGAGCGCGTGGTCTTGGCCCAGTAGAGCGCGACGATAACCGGCAGTGCCATCTGGGCGAAGCCGCCGAAGGCGGTGTCACCGACTTCGACGAGCGTGCCGGGGCGGAACAGGCTCGCAACGAAGGTCAGGGTCGCAAAGAGCGCGACGCCGATGCGGGCAATCCACGCCTCGCGGGCGTCGGTCGCCGACGGGTTGACGAACGGGCGGTAGAGGTCGCGGGTGAAGTACGACGACCCCGAAAGCAGCATCGAGTCCGACGACGACATCATCGCGGCCATCGCACCGGCGACGACGAGGGCGGCGAACCATACCGGCGTGTACTCGTTGAGCAGGACAGGAAGGACGTTCGCACCTTCGGGTACGGAGATGCCGAGACCGGCGGCCCACGTGCCGAGAATGAACGCGGGGACGAAAAGCAGGACGACGAGGACGGGCCACAGGGCAAACGAGCGCTTGAGGACCGCGCCCGATTTGGCGACGAAAAAGCGCTGGTTAATCTGCGGGAACATCGCCACGCCGAAGGCGATGGTGACGGCCGACGAGATGATGAACTGCGGCGAGTACAGCCCGCCGCCGAGGGCGAGAAACTCGGGCTTGTTCGTTGCGAGCGCGTTCGAGAGCGCCGAGGGACCGCCGGCCGCGGTCGCGACCCAGCCGACCGCGAGCCACACGACGCCGAGCATGAACAGCCCCTGAAGCGTGTCGGTCCACGCGACACCGCGCAGCCCCGCGATAACGACGTAGACAATCATGAAAACCGTGATTCCGGCGGCACCGGCCCAGTACGGGACGATACCGTTTGTGAGGCCGACGATAGCCTCACCGGCACCCATCTGCTGGAGCATCACGTACGGGAACAGCCAGAAGAGACTGAGACCCGCGACGAGGGCGCGGAGGCGCTTCGAGCCGAAGCGGTCGCCGAGCATCTCGCCGAGGGTAACGTAGCCGTGGGCCTTCCCGACGAGCCACTGCTTGTAGCCGACGACGCACCAGAGAATCGCGAAGAGAACGCCGTCCATGACGCCCATCACGAGAATCCACTCCGGACCTGCCCGGAAGGCGAGGTCCGGCCCGCCGAAGAACGTAAACGCCGACAGGAGCGTCGCAAACGTCGTAAAGAGGAGGACGACGGTCCCGACGGACCGTCCGGCGAGGTAGTAGTCTTCAGCGTCCCTACTGGTGAGACGGTAGGCGAGTAACCCGACAGCGAGTGCGACCACCAGGTACGCCCCGACGACGCCGAGTTGGATTTCGAGTTGAGACACCATCACTGCGTCCCTCCGATGATGCCACGGTCCCACGCCTGCCGCGTGAACAGGTGAAAGACGATGGCCGTCAGAATCATCCAGCCGATGTGCCACCAGAGCCACAGCGGAAGCCCAGCAAACACCCGGTCGTCGCCCCAGAGAAACCACGGGATGGCGAACGCCACGAGGACCGCGAACGTCGCAATCCAGCGATAGTCGATGCGCGTGCTCGTCATTCGTAGGAACGATAATCGACAATTAGACGTAAAGGTTACCCTATTAATCTTCGTTGCGGCGAATTGAAGACTAATTTTCTTCAATGGGCGGCGGCGTTCCGGCCGCGACGATTCGCCAGTGACCGCACCGGCGGAACAATTTCCAGCGGTGCACCCGTCTTTGTAGCGTATGAAGTTCGGGTTGCAGTTGTACTCGCTCCGGGCGCTCGGCGAGTCGACGCCGTCGATGATGAAACGCGCCGCCGCCGCCGGCTTCGACGGTGTCGAGTTCGCGGGCGTCGACGAGGACGAGTCCGTTCGCGCGGTGCTCGACGAGACGGGTCTCGAAGCACCCGCCGCCCACGTCCCAATCGAGGACCTCGAATCCGACCTCGACGCCGTCTGCGAGCGATATGGGAGACTCGGCGTGGAGACACTCGTCGTTCCGTATCTCCCACCCGAAGCCTTCGCGGACGCCGACACGGTCGACGAAACAGCGCATCGGTTAGACGACTTGACGGCGAAGTGCGACGACCGAGGGGTCAGACTGCTGTATCACAATCACGAGCACGAATTCAGGACGGTTGCGGGCGAACCTGTGCTCGACAGGGTGGCAGCACACTCCGGTATCGGATTCGAACTCGACCTTGCATGGATACTGGCCGCCGGCTACGACCCCGCCGAATACGTCGCCCGCTACGCCGACCGGACACCCATTATCCACCTGAAAGATGTCGTCCTCGACCCCGACGCCGAACGCGGCGGTCGGCCTGTCGCGCTCGGCGAAGGCGAACTCGATATCGAGCGCTGCCTCGCGGCCGCCGGAACCGAGTTCGTCGAGTGGGGTATCGTCGAACACGACGACCCCGACGACCCGGCCACGTTCTGTGAATCCGCAGGGAGTGCCATTGCGACCTTCCGAACCGAGAAGTGACAGCGAATCGGATGGAAGAGCAACAGCAAGACTCGGCGGTGGATTGACAACTATCTAACCAGAACAACGGCACGGAAAGTCGTGTGGAATGGTGAAGCGTGACGGCTGTTAGCGTCAGTGAATGACCGATGTAGCACGTTCGAATCGTCGGCCACGATAGATATTTCCCTCGGGGACAACTTATATAAAGACGTTCGTGGGTCACGCCCATGACGCCATCACAATCACCCCATCATCACCCCCCGTGGGGGGAATTCACCAATGGACGACACTGCAAAATATCTCATTCACGCTTCCATCTCCGCCGACGGAGTCGTCGAACGGAGCGACGTGGTCGGGGCCATCTTCGGCCAGACCGAGGGCCTCCTCGGCGACGACCTCGACCTCCGTGACCTCCAACAGTCCTCGAAGGTCGGTCGGATAGACGTACAGATAGACTCGGAAAACGGCCACTCGTTTGGCCAAATGACCATCGCGAGCAGTCTCGATAAGGTCGAGACGGCGATTCTCGCGGCCTCACTGGAGACGCTGACCCGCGTCGGCCCGTGTCAGGCGGTCATCGAAGTTACGAACATCGAAGACGTTCGGGAGGCCAAACGCCGGATGGTCGTCGAACGCGCCAAAGAACTGCTCTCGGAATCGTTCGACGACACCGTGATGACCTCGTCGGAAATCCTCGAAGAGGTCAAAGAAAGCGTCCGCGTCGAAGACATCTCCGAGTATCACGGGCTTCCGGCCGGTCCTCGCGTCACCGACTCGGACGCCATCATCGTCGTCGAAGGCCGTGCCGACGTGCTGACGCTGCTTCGATACGGTATCAAAAACGCCATCGCCGTCGAGGGGACCAACATCCCAGACGAGGTGGCCGGACTCACCCAAGAGCGGACCGTCACGACGTTTCTCGACGGCGACCGCGGCGGCGAACTCATCCTCCGCGAACTCGCGCAAGTCGGCGACGTAGACTACGTCGCGTTCGCACCCGAGGGGCAGTCCGTCGAAGACCTCGACCGCAGTGCAGTCATCCGGTCGCTTCGGAACAAAGTCGCCTTGGCATCGCTCCCCGACGACAGCGAATTCCGGGCCGCCGTTGCTGCTGCCAACGAGACAGGGGAAGTTCCACCGGACCCTCACACGGAGTCGCCGACGACTGACGACGCGTCGTCGACTCCAACCGCGGACGACCCCACCGACGCGGCCACCGAGACGAGTTCCAACACCGGCAGTGCCGTCACCGTCGAAAAAACTGCGGACGTTGACGCCGGTATCGACACGGACGACAGCGTCGGTTCGGGGGAGCGTATCGATACAGGCGACGAAGGAGACGGAAACACCGGCACCGATGCAGGCGCAGGTTCTGACGTGTTCACGGCGGAAGTCGAAACCGTCGCCGAGACAGTCGACGCTGTACCGGAGACACGGTCGCTCTCAGACCACGTCCGTGAGATTGTCGACGACGAAAGCGGCTTGGCTCGCCTGCTCGATTCGGACCTCGGACTCATCGACGAAGTCGCCGTCGAGAAGATTTACGACACGATAGAGTACACCGAACCAGTCCCGGCTTTCGTCGTTATCGACGGCGAGGCGAGTCAGAAACTCGTCGATATCGCGGCCCAACAGGGTGTTGGAGATATCGTTGCTCGCTCGACCGGAGAGTACGTGAAAAAACCAGTCAGCGTCCGCGTCAGGACTGCCAGTCAACTGCTAGACTAAGAGCCAACGATACCTAAGGCGTCAGAACGAGTCGTATTCCGTCGTCGCTGCCGAACGCACCGGAAATTCGGTCATCACGGTGGAACCCGAGTGTTTCGTAGCATGCCCGAGCACCGTCGTTTTCCGGATGAACTAACACCGTGAGCGGCGCATCCGACCGTGCCGCACGGTACGCCTCGAGCAACGCAGTCGCACGCCCCTCCCGTCGGGCATCGACGGAAACCGCGAGTTCGGTCAAGTGGGTGCCAACACCGAGGAGATAGCCGACCGGCCGGTCGCAGTCGTCGACAGAAACGAAGAGCATACCGACCGCCGGCCACGCGTCGAGGAGGGCTGGTGACGGATGCGAGATGAGACGCTGGAGCGATTCGACAGCGTGTTCGTCATCGAGGCGGCCGCGCCGAACGGTCACAGCGGAATCCACACGGCGAGCGCACCCAGCGCGCCAGCAAGGGTTGCGAGGAAGTTGACCGCCTGATTGCCGAGTCCAGCACCCTCGACGGTCGCACCGAGGAGACTGTCGACCGTCATGCCGATGATACCGCCCGCGAGAACCGCAACCGCGCCCGTGGTCGAGAGCGGAAGCAACACCGAAGCGACGCCCGCGATAAGCGCCGACCCGACGATACCAGCGACTTCACCCTGCCACGTGACCCCACCGTCGGTACCCGGCGGAACCGGTTTGAACGACGTGATAAGCCGTGGGTTATCGAACAGGCCACCGATTTCGCTGGAGAGTGTGTCGCTCATCGCGGCGGCGACGGACCCGGCAAACGCGAGGACGAACAGGTCGGTTCCGAGCGAGTGTCCGAGCGTCTGTGTCGTAGCATAGCCGATAACCGAGACGAGTGCGACCGCCGCGTTACCGAGGACGTTCCCCGTGCCACGAGCGCCGTCATTCCCTTCTGCGACGCCGCGTTCGGCCTTCTGGTCGTACTTGAACTTGGTTGCGAGCGCGCCGACACCGAAGAACGAGACGAGGACGACAGCCCACCCGAATCCGCCGAAGCCGATAGTGAGGAGCAAAAGCAGTACGCCCGTAATAACGCCAGCAATGGAGGCCGTGCCGAGCGCGTAGGCGGCATACCCGATTGCAATCGTAAAGGCAAACGAGACGGCAGTCTGTGTCGGTGAAATCGGCCCGGCAATCGCGTTGAACCCCCACAGTGAGAGGCCGACAGAGAGCATGACGAGCGGGTCGTCACGCTCGTAGAGGGTGGTTCGGAGCAGTGTGGCGACGAGTCCGCCCAGCGCGGCGAGGAACGTGAACTGGGAAATCTGAACCTGATTCAGTTCACCCGTCAGTACCACGATAACCACTTGTCCGGCCGTTCCGGCCAGTACCGCGGCGGTGACGAACCCGGCCGAGCGAAGGAACTCGTCGTCCGTCGTCGACTCCACCAGTCGTGCCCCGAGGTTGCCGTATGCGAGTAGTAACACGGCTGCAACGAACACCGTGAGCGGCATCTTGACCCGGGGGACAGTCGCTAACAGCGCCAGTCCGGTCGCGGCGAGGGCGAATCCAGCCAGCCCGTTGAGGCGGCCGTCTTCCCTGTCACCGGGTCGCGCGAACAGCTCGAAGAGGGGGCCGTCGTCGATGACGAAGGCCGCCAAGAGCGCGACTGCGGCGAAGGGCGCGAAGGCGGCCGTACCGAGACTGGGGGCCGCGAGGGCCAACGTCCCGACGACCGCGAACCCACCCGCTCGCCGTAGTGTGGAAGTCACACCGTTCGGTATCCCCGACTCGCACTTAACCCTCCCGACATCAGAGACCCCCGACAATCGCGCCCACACCCCGGCGCGTCGAACCCGAAGCGTTAGGGGAACCGGCGAAAGACGAGACGGCGTGGGACTGTACGACTACTACCTTGCCCTCCGGTTCCGCCTCGACGACGCTGCAGCACCCGAACACGTCGCGCTCGTCATCACCGAGCGCGACCTGCTGGAACAGGGTGCCTACGACACGCTCGAAGCGTTCATTCGCTGGGCGTTCGAGTTCGGGAGCGAACGCGTTACCATCTCCGTGAGCGTCCTCGACGAGGCAGTCGTTCCGACGCTCGCCCGCGAACTCCGCGACATCGATTCGCCCGCCGAAATCGAGGTCCGAGAACCCGGCGATACCGAGCGCGCCGACGCCCCCGTACAGGTCAATATCGGTCTCGGCGGCAAGCGCGAGTTCGCCGCCGTCGTCCGGTCGCTCGCCGAGGAAGTCGATGCCGGAGAAATCGACCCCAAGGATATCGACTCCGAGGACATCGAAGAACGACTCGTGTTCCCCGACGAACCCGATTTCGTGGTCAAGACGGGGGCAGAGCGCCTGTCTGACTTCATGATTTGGCAGTCCGTGTACGCCGAACTGTACTTCACCGACGTGAACTGGCGGGACTTCCGGAAACGGGACTACTTGCGTGCGTTGCGTGACTATCAGGACAGACAGCGGCGGTTTGGTCGATAGCCCGAATCACGCATCGACGGACATCAACTCCTGCTGCTTTCCGACCGAATCGCGTTTCTCGATAACACAAAGAGCACGTTGACTTAACAGAAAGCACATTGTTAGCCAATTGAATGGTTTCGTATGAATCGCCGTGAGATACTGGCGCTGTCGGGCGCACTCGCCGCCGCGAGCCTTGCGGGTTGCGCTGGCGGTGACGGGTCGCAGACAGAGACCGAGACAGACGAAACACCCTCCACAGACACGCCGACGGAAACGCCAACCGAGACACCGGACGGAGAGCCACCGACTGGTGAGCCAACTGTCGACAACGAGCAACTCGCTGCTCTGGCGGCTGGAAACGCCGAGTTCGCACTCGACCTGCATTCCCATCTCGCGGCCAAGGACGGCGGCAATCAGTTCCTCTCGCCGTACAGCATCTCGGTCGCACTGGCGATGACCTACGCCGGTGCCCGCGGCGAGACCCGCACGCAGATGGAGGAGACGTTGCGCTACACGCTCGGTGACGAGGTTCACCCGGCATTTTCCGACCTGCAAGCCGCCCTCGAATCTCGGGAGACGGCGAAGAATAGAGTAGAGGACGAGGAGGTCGATGCCTTCCAGTTGGCCGTCGCAAACGCGCTGTGGGGGCAAGAGGGGTACCCGTTTTCCGACGAGTACCTCTCGGTGCTGGAGGAGAATTACGGGAGCGGACTCCGAGAGGCGGACTTCACCAACGACCCCGACGGCGAGCGAAAGCGCATCAACCAATGGGTCGCCGACCAGACCGAAGACCGAATCGAAGACCTGCTTCCGGCGGACGCCATCACCCCACAGACCGTCCTCGTCCTCACGAACGCCATCTACTTCATGGCCAGTTGGTTGCACAAGTTCGACCCCAAGAACACCGAAGACGGCATCTTCACCGCGCTGGACGGAACCGAATCGACGGTTCCACTCATGCAACAAGAACTGGAGGCAAACTACGCTGACCTCCCTACTGCGCAGGCTGTCGAACTCCCGTACATCGGTGAGGAGGTGTCGATGGTGCTCATGCTCCCCGACGAAGGTGAGTTCGAGTCGTTCGAGCAGAACCTCGATACGAGTCGCCTGTTCGGCATTTTCCAAGAATTGAGTCGGGCACAAGGAACGCTCGTGTTTCCTCGGTTCGAGTTCGAGACGGAGGTCCAACTCTCGGACGCACTCTCCGAACTCGGAATGCCCATTGCGTTCGGTTCGGGTGCCGACTTCAGCGGCATGGTCGAAGGCGACCAGAGTGGCCTCATGATAGACGAAGTGTACCACAAGACGTTCGTATCCGTCGACGAGGAAGGGACGGAGGCAGCGGCCTCGACAGCCGTGGTTATGATGGAGTCGTTGCCGCCGCAGTGGGACGAACTCCGGTTCGACCGCCCGTTCCTGTTCTGTATCCGCGACAAGCCGACTGACGCGGTGCTGTTCTACGGTCGGGTCGTCGATGCCGGCGCTGCACAGGACGAGAACTAGCACCGCAGAATCTTCGCGCCGCGGAATCGGTGGTCGTTCGTTCCGGTTAGTCCGCCATCTCGTCGCTTCGCTTTGCCAACTCGGCCGACACCTTGTCGGCTCCCGACGAGGGAAGTTGCTTCCGGAGTCGACCCGCAACGGCCCGCGCATCCGCTAATTCGACTTCGGCAACAGCCCGGACGAGCGTAACGGCGCGTTCGGTCCGCGTCCGTTGCCACGATTTCTCACGCGACTCGTAGGTTCGGATACCGCGGAGCAGGTCGACCCGCGAAAACTCCGGCCAGTAGGGTGCACAGAAGTAGACCGCGGCCTCGTTGCCGTTTGCGTGCCACGGAAGAAAGTTCGAAGTTCGTTCGTCGCCGCCGGTGCGGATGATGAGGTCGACGTCGCGGACGGGCTTTCGAGAGAGGCGCTGGTCGACCGCCGACACGTCGACATCCTCTGGAGACAGTTCACCGGACTCGACTGCGTGACAGACATCGCGGGCAGCCCCGAGTAGTTCCGCTCGCCCGCCGTACGCGAGTGCGACATTGAGCGTAAAGCCGTCGTAGTCGGCAGTCCGCGACTCCGCGTAATCGACGGCCTCGCGGAGGCGGTCGGGGAGCATGTCCACCTCACCGATGGCCCTGATGACCACCTCACTGTCGTGGACGCGGTCGGATTCGGCGAACTCGTACAGTTTGTCCTCGATAAGGTCGAAAAGCGGTTCGCGTTCGTGGGGCGGGCGGTCGAAATTCTCGGTCGAGAAGGTATACAGCGTCAGTTCCTCGATACCGAGTTCCTCACACCAAGTCAGGACGTTCTCCGCCGTTTGCGCACCCGCACGGTGGCCGTCCGGGGCGTCGCCGCCGTGCTTTCGAGCGTAGCGTCGATTCCCGTCCTGAATGATGGCGACGTGGGTCGGTCCGTCGCCAATCTCGCGAGAGAGTACACGCTCGTACGCACGTCGAAATCCACGTCGGACCCACCCGAACATGTACCGTGTGTTGCATGCCGGGGCTATGTGTCTTGTGGGTTACGGAGACCCATGGGTACGTGAACGAGAACCATAGCCCTCGATAGACGGGCGGTTTAGATGGGGGTTCGACCGACAAATCGCCATCCGTTTGTATCTCCCCGAGAAGACACCGACATGAGCGAAACTATCGACGAGGACCTCTACCAGCGAACGCTTGCACTGCTCGAACCCGGCGACATCGAGCTTGTGGGAGCTATCGTCCACACCGACCTCTCCGGCCGCGAGGACCTGGAGATGCAAGAGCTGACCGTCGAAATCAACGAGGTCATTGCCGAACACGCGGGCAAGGGCGACGCGTGGATTTACGCCGGTAACGACGACACGGACTTCTCGTCGAACCAGTTCCAGGGACTGTCTGTCGAGGACGACGAATTCGTCTGGGAGTGCCAACAGCTCATCCGAAACGGCACATTCGACCTCGTATTCTACTACGAGGCCATCGCGGATCAGGACGCCATCGTCGATGGATTGGCGGCGCTCGAACACATCGACCGCGTCACGCCCGTTCCCTGACCAGACTTTTTCCCCTCGGCGCTCGGGTCCGAGCAGCAGCGAATCGAGGGCGTACCGATATCTCGGCGACCGTACCGACCGTTTCGCGGATATGAGAACAAGCGAGTCGTTTATTCCCCTTGCATCCTGATTCACGTCCATGATTCAGGCGGACGCGGACCTTTCTCGTCTCGACCGCGCCATCGTCAACGCCTTCCAAGGTGGCTTTCCTGTTGTCAAACACCCCTTCGAACCTGCCGCGGCCGCGCTCCGAGAGCGCGGGGTGGACGTGACCGAAACGGAACTCTGTGACCAAGTCAAGGCGCTCGATGAATCGGGTGTCCTCTCGCGCTTCGGTGCACTCGTCAACGCCGAGGAAATCGGCGGTACGGCGACGCTCGTCGCCATGCACGCGCCGCCGGAGCGGTTTGACGAGGTAGCCGAACAGGTGAACGCTCACCGCGAAGTCGCACATAACTACGAGCGCGAACACCCCCATCTCAACATGTGGTTCGTCGTATCGGTCGCCTCGGAGTCACGAGTCGACGAGGTGCTCGGCGAAATCGAGTCGGAGACTGGACAGCAGACGTACAACATGCCCAAGCGCCACGAATTCCACGTCGGTGCGAAGTTCCTCCTCGACGGCCCCGTTTCCGACGGCGACCTCGACTGCTCGCATCTCGGTCCCGACGTGGAACCGTCGGGCGAGCAAACCCTGACCCCCGACGAACGGGACCTCGTCTTGGAGATTCAGGGCGGTCTGCCTATCACGGAGACGCCCTACGCCGACGTGGCTGAGGCGCTTGAACAGGATACCGCGTGGGTCGTCGAGACCATCAAGCGATTCAATTTAGAGGGCAAGGTGCGCCGCGTCGGCGTCATCCCGAACCATTACGCACTCGGCTACTCGGAAAACGGGATGACCGTCTGGAACGTCCCCGACGACCTCGTGATGGAGGTCGGTCCCGAAATCGCCTCACTCGACTTCGTGACGCACTGTTACCGCCGACCGCGACACGAGGGTGTCTGGCCGTACAACTTCTTCGCGATGACGCACGGTCGCTCAGAGGAAGAGAGCCAAGCCCGCATCGAACGCGTCCGCGAGGTTATGAGCGACTACTGGCAGGTCGGCGACGACGACTGGGACACCCTGTTTTCGACGCGCATCCTGAAGAAGACGGGTATCAGACTCGACGAACGCGCCGACGCCAACACGGAGTGAGATGATTCCACTGATTCACGACCTGTCCGGTGAGACTGTCCTCGTGTTCGGCGGCGGCCCCGTCGGCGCACGAAAGGCCCGGCGGTTCGCACGCGAAACCCGAACCGTCGTCGTCAGCCCCGAGTTCGCCGAGCAGGATTTCGGTGACGCCGAACTCATTCGTGCGGCTCCGACCGCCGACGGTGTGTCCAGTTGGGTCGAGCGGTTCGAACCGGCGCTCGTCGTCGCGGCGACAGACGATACCGAGGTGAACGACGCTATCGTCGCGGCGGCGCGTGACTGTGACGCGCTGGTCAACCGAGCCGACCGAAGCGGCGAGCGCGAGGTTGGAAGCGTGGTCGTCCCCGCGACAGTCGAAGACGGCACCGTGTCGGTTGCAATCACCACCGGCGGGGCGAGTCCGGCCCTGTCGAAGTACCTCCGCGAGCGTATCGAGACCGAACTTGAGGGAGCGGGTGCGATGGCCGCGCTGACCGCGGACCTCCGCGAAGAACTCAAGGATTCTGACAGGTCTCCGTCCGAGCGCCGTGATGCGATTCGCGCTGTGGTTCAGGATTCGTCAGTTTGGAAGGCTTTACGTAGTGGCGATGCAAATCCCCGACGAGAGGCAGCGCGCGTGATACGAAACACACAGCGGGGTGATTCATGAGAAACGCAGGAGTCATCTCTGGTGTGAGCGTGGCCCACGACCGGGCTACCGTCCGAGAGATAGAATCCGCTTCGAGTGACGACGTACAGACGGTCGTCAAACGACTCCTCGCCTGCGAGGGCGTCTCGGAGGCGTTCTCCTTACAGACGTGTAACCGGGCCGAAGCGTACGTCGTCACCGACGACGCGACCGACGGCCGTCGCGCGCTGGACGATTTCGCTCCCGACGTCCGAGACGGGAGCGTTCGACACATGGACCACGAGGAGAGCCTTCGCCACCTCATGCGCGTGGCGGCGGGGCTCGAATCGCTCGTCCTCGGTGAAGACCAGATTCTCGGGCAGGTCAAATCCAGCATCGAGACGGCCCGAGAACTCGGCGCAATCGGCCCGATGCTCGAAGATGCCCTGCTGAAAGCGGTCCACGTCGGCGAGCGCGCTCGCGACGAGACGGCAATCAACGAGGGGGCGGTCTCGCTCGGAAGCGCCGCCGTCAGACTCGCTCGGGCGGAACTGGACGAACCAATCTGTGCGAGCACCGCCCTCGTCATCGGTGCCGGTGAGATGGGGACGCTCGCCACGAAAGCGCTCGCGTCCGTCAATGTCGGCGAATTGGTGGTGGCGAACCGGACCGTCTCACACGCAGTCCACCTCGCTCGTGAGGTTCCCGGCGTCACCACCGCTGCCGGACTCGACGACATCAGCGACTTGCTCGGCGAGGCAGACCTCGTCATCACCGCGACGAGCAGTCCGGACTACGTCGTCGACGCCACGCATCTGTCCGGTGCCGAGACGACGATACTCATCGATATCGCACAACCCCGCGACGTCGACCCCGCCGCCGACGAACTCGACGGTATCAGCGTCCGCGACATCGACGACTTAGAGACGGTCACCGACCGAACGGCCGAACGCCGCGAACGTGCGTCCCGTGCGGTCGAAGCCATGATAGACGAGGAGTTCGACCGCCTGCTCGCCGCCTACAAGCGCAAGCGGGCCGACGAGGCCATTAGCTCGATGTACGAGGCCGCAGAGCACGTCAAGCG
>NZ_JBZRPK010000547.1:0-7040 GCF_058382125.1 Haloferax sp. s1 | reverse complement strand
ATAGGTCCCGCCGAGCGCGGCGCCTGCGGCGCCGACGAGTCCAACAATGCCGACCGGGGAGGGTCCGAGGTACTGGAACATCCGGGGGTCAAAGACGTAGGCGAGCGCCGCGAGCGACGGGCCCGAAGACGAGAGAACTGCGGTCGCGATGCCGACCGCTGGCAGTTGAAGCGCGACGAGAACAGCCGAAAGACGCATTCCTTCGACCGCCATGCCGGGGAAATCGTCGAACGAGGGGAGTGCAGTGGCGTCGTGGTCGCCAGCGCGGACGAGTTTGGCGACGTAACCGACGAGCAAAATCCCTGCGAGCGGCGTGGCAAACGACGCGAGCGTTACGAGCATACCGACGACGAAGGTGTCGAACGAAGTCTCCTCGGTGAGTGGGAGTGCGAAGGCGGATTCGAAGTCTGAAACGTCCATGTTCGAGGCGAGGTGGTTCCGTGTTAGTACATAAACCTCCGCCCAGTCATCGGATTACCTCTCGGCAGAGAATATGGTATGTGATGGCACGAATGGAATCGACCAACTACCGTCGTTCGCGGGGTGTCTGTGACGGAATTTCGTGATTCCGCGGAGCAAAGACACGATGTTTAAGACGTACGGTCCGGAACCACGTCGTATGCGAAACCGAACGTACACGGCCGACGCCGAACCCGGTGACACAGTCACCGTCGCCGGCTGGGTCCACGAAGTTCGTGACCTCGGCGGCATCGCGTTCCTGATTCTCCGGGACACGAGCGGCAAGATTCAGGTCAAATTCGAGAAAGACGAGATGGACGACGACCTCGTCGAGACGGGGCTTGGCGTCCACCGCGAGAGCGTCATCTCCGTGACCGGCGAGGTCGCAGAGGAGCCTCGCGCACCGACGGGTGTCGAAGTCACGCCTGAGAGCCTCGACGTTATCGCCGAGGCCGAGGCACAGCTTCCCCTCGACCCCTCCGGAAAGGTCGACGCCGAGCTTTCGACGCGCCTCGACAACCGGACGCTCGACCTCCGCAAGGACGAAGTGAAGGCAATCTTCGAGATTCGCGCCGAAGTCCAGCGCGCCGTCCGCGACGAGTTCCGCAACCTCCGCGCGACCGAGATTAACACGCCGAAAATCGTCGCCACCGGTACCGAAGGCGGCACTGAACTCTTCCCCATCACCTACTTCGGACAGGAGGCGTTCATGAACCAGTCGCCGCAGCTGTTCAAGCAGCTGATGGTCGGCTCCGGACTCGAACGCGTCTTCGAAGTCGGGCCGATCTTCCGCGCCGAAGAGCACAACACGCCGCGGCACCTCAACGAGGCGACCTCCATCGACTTCGAGTCGGCCTTCATCGACCACACCGAAGCGATGGACGTCTGTGAGGCCGTCGTCAAGGCCGCCTACGAGGCAGTCGAGGAGAACTGCCAGGACGAACTCGAAGCACTCGGCCTCGCCGAGGAGTTCGAAGCGCCGTCCGGCGAGTTCCCGCGTCTCACCTACGAAGAGGCCATCCAGCGCATCAACGCCACGGGCGAACTCGACGAGCAACTCGTCTGGGGTGACGACCTGCCGACCGAGGGTGAGAAGGCGCTCGGTGAGGACGTCGGCGAGCACTACTTCATCACCGACTGGCCGAGCGAAATCAAACCGTTCTACATCAAGGACCACGACGACGACGAGACCCTCTCGACGGGCTTCGACATGATGCACCCGAACATGGAACTCGTCTCCGGTGGCCAGCGTGAACACCGCTTCGACCACCTCGTCGCAGGCTTCGAACAGCAGGGTCTCGACCCCGACGCGTTCGAATACTACACGAAGATGTTCAAGTACGGCATGCCCCCGCACGCAGGCTTCGGTCTCGGCGGCGAGCGTCTCATCATGACGATGCTCGGGCTTGAGAACATCCGGGAAGCTGTGCTGTTCCCGCGAGACCGCCAGCGTCTCTCTCCGTAGAGACGCTCCGGGCGAGCGGGAACAGGGAGCAACGCGAAGCGTTGCGAGTGAGTTCCCGCGAGACCGGCAACGCCTGAGTCCCTGACGAAGGCGTTGTGAGCGAACGAGACGAGCGCACGCGAGTCTCGTCAGACCGTCAGCGTCTGTCGCCGGAGGCGACGACGCCCCACTGGTTACCCCACAAACGACGCCAACATTCATTTTTCCGAAACAATCGTTATCTCTCAACGAGTGGACACACTATGCACGAACGTCACCATCGAGAGAGGGCAGGATGAGCCATCCGGAAGGGGGAACCGACGACGATGTCGACGACGACGGGGACTCCCCACTCGAACAGTTGGTCGCCGGTGTCGTGATGGCGTTCATCTTCCTCGTCGGGTTCGGACTGCTCGCACTTGGTGTCCCGTGGTTCTGGGTAGCGTTCCCAGTGGGGTTTGCGGGTGTCCTGCCCGCCGCGATAGCACTCGCTCGGCTCTACGAGTCCCGCGATAGCGACGACGCGACCGCGACAAGCGAAACCGAAGACGCATTAGAGACGCTTCGTCAGCGGTACGCGGAAGGCGAGCTAACCGAAGCCGAGTTCGAGGCGAAAGTCGAACGCCTGTTAGAGACCGAGACGGTTTCAGACGCTCGAAAACAAGTCGAAAATCGGCAGCGAGACGAGACGGAAACGACCGCAGAGACGGAGTTCGAACAGACGTGAAGGTAGTGGCTCGTCGGGCAACGAAACGCAACACCGTTAACCGACCCGCATCGTAGAAAAACCGATGAGCGACGACGCGACGGCTTTCGTCCCCGGCCACATCACGGGCTTCTTCAGCGCCCATCCCGACGACGACCCGGCAGTCGCGGGGTCTCGCGGCGCAGGACTGACGCTCTCGCACGGCGTTACCGTAACCGTCGAACCGGCAGCCGAATCTGTCGTCTCCCTCGACGGCGAGGTAGTCGAAATGCCGCCCGTCGTGGATGTACTGCAGCGACTCGGTGTGAGCGCCACCGTCAGAGCCGAGAGCGAACTCCCGCTCGGTGCCGGGTTCGGCGTCTCCGGTGCGATGGCACTCGGAACGGCTCTCGCGGCCAACTCGGTCTTTGGCTGTGCCCGGTCGGAAAACGAACTCGTCACGGTCGCCCACGAGGCAGAGGTTCGGGCGGGGACGGGACTCGGCGACGTGGTGGCGCAGGCGCGCGGTGGGATGCCCATCCGGGTCGAACCCGGCGCGCCAGCCTACGGTCGGATGGACGGAATTCCCGCTCGCCCGCGCGTGGAGTACGTCGCGTTCGGCGGGCTGTCGACCGCCGAGATTCTCTCCGGCGATACGACGACGCTCACCGCCGCTGGGGAAGCGGCACTCCGTGAACTCCGTACCGAGCCGACGCTGGAGCGGTTCGTCGCCGAGTCGAGACAGTTCGCCCGCGATGCCGACCTGCTCACGGAGCGAGTCGAGGCGGCAATCGCAGACGTTCGGGATGTCGGCGGCGACGGGTCGATGGCGATGCTCGGCGAGACGGTGTTTGCCGTCGGAACCGGACTTTCGGACGCCGGATACGACCCCGAAAGCTGCCGCGTACACGCTGCTGGGGCGACGTTACAGCGTGAGTAGTGTTTCGGCTGGTCCCTCGTCGGCGATGAGAAAACGTGTTAGTTCAGCGGTGACGACACCACACGCATGAGCGACATCGAGATTCCCGAGAGTCACCCGCGATACCAGTCGCTTCTCACCAGACACCGCATCGAAGCGGGCGTCGAGAAGGGTATCACGAGCAGGCAGGGACTCATCGCACAGGGCCGCGGCGAGGCATTCGACTACCTCCTCGGCGAACAGACGATTCCGAGCGCGGACGAGGCGGCACGGGCCGCCGCGGCGCATCTCCTTCTCGCCGAGCACCCGGTTATCTCCGTCAACGGGAATGTCGCGGCGCTCTGCCCCGAGGAAACCGTCGAACTCGCAAATGCGGCCGACGCCGACATCGAGGTGAACCTGTTCAACCGCACCGACGAGCGCATGCAGGCTATCGTCGACCACCTCCGCGAGCACGGTGCCGACGAGGTGAAGGGACTCACCGCCGACGGTCGGATTCCGGGCATCGACCACGAGCGAGCGAAAGTCGACGCCGACGGCATCGGCAGCGCCGACGTGGTCGTCGTCCCGCTCGAAGACGGCGACCGCGCGGAGGCGCTCGGTGAGATGGAGAAGGTGGAAATCGTCGTCGACCTCAATCCGATGTCGCGCTCCGCACAGGTCGCCAGCGTTCCCATCGTGGACAACATCATCCGTGCGGTCCCGAATATGACCGAACATGTGCGCGAGCTACAGGACGCCACGCGGGAAGAACTGGAAGCTATCGTCGGCGACTTCGACGCCGACGAGGCCCTTGACGCCGCTGAGCAGGCGATTCGGTCCGGCGGCGACGAGTGAGCGCCGGGCGACACCAACTCAATTAAATCCGCTAATCAGCACCGCGAGCCACTGCGCTGGGTCACGTCGCCGACGGACCTCGATTGCGTCAATCCACTTGACCCACTGGAACCCGCGGCGGTTCGGCGCGACGAGTCGAAGCGGTGCCCCGTGGCCGTGCGAGAGTCGTTCGCCACCGACGTGCGTTGCGAGTAGCATCTCCCGTGCTTCCTCGATGGGGAACGACCACCGATACCCAGTGACCGACCGGACCGTGACCCACCGTGCTGACGAGTGAACCTCCGCGCTCGCGAGCACGTCGCCGAGTCTGACGCCGGTCCAGTCCTGTTCCGTGTACCACCCGCTCGTGCAATCGAGGAGGGCAGATTGTGTTTCGTCTGGGGTGAGGTCCACGGTGCCAAGCGTGAGTGGTTGCTCGACCAAGCCAGCTACCGAGAGCGACCACGCCTCGGAGTCGAGTGGGTCGGGGTCGTCGGCGACCCAACTCGTAACCGGAAACGACGCGTTTCCGTCGCCCGGCGGAAGCGGCCGAGACCCGGTGAACCGACGACTGACGCCGCGAACGGTGCCAACCGTCTCGGTGGCACGGGAGGCGGCTGCGCCGAAGACGAGAATTGCCCCGTACTGGAGCGCTTGCCGTCGTCCAGCGAAGTCGACCCGGCGAGGCGTGTGGAACCGCGAGCGAAGGTGGACGAGGAGAATCGGAAGGACGAGCAGGCCGAATCCGATGTGGACGTTAAGCAGCGTCCAGAAGCCGACGCTGATTTTGATGCCGAGAACCCACGCGATGCCGGTTCCCAATGCTGCGAGTGCGACGACGGCGAGGAGGATGGAGACGGCAGTGTGCCGGTCGCGAAGTCGCGAATCGAAGAGGCGGTGGCGGACCCGGAAGAGTTTGAACCCGACGAGGACGACAAGCGAGAGACCGGCGACGCCGTGGGCGACGAAGAGCAGATTGTTCGCCGGGTGGCCAGCACCGAGGCTCACGACGCCCGAAAGCGTCTGGAACAACACGAGCACGAAGATGGACCAGTCGACCGCCCGCGGCGGTGGTTCGACCCGTCGGAGTGCTCGGAGGGTGCGCCCAGCCATGCGAAAGACTAGCGTGGCAAAGCGGAAGAACTCGTCGCGAGAGGGTAATCGAAAAGAGCGTGTGAGGGGGAAGAGACGGATGAACCGACGGTCTCAGTCGTCAGCCGAGAGCGCCGATGGCAGTTCGGCGGGCAAGCGGTCGCGGTCGTGCGGTGCGGTGAAATCGAGGTCCGGGCCGACGCCGTAGATGCGCTTCGGGTTGATATCGTCGTGGCTGACGAAGTAGTGGCGGACGATGTGGTCCATGTTGACCGTCTGTTCGACGCCCGGCAACTGGTAGAGTTCCTTCGTGTAGTTCCAGAGGTTGTCGTACTCGTGGATGGCCTTCTTGTTGCACTTGAAGTGGGTGTGGTAGACGTGGTCGAATCTGACCAGCGTTACGAACATCGCGATGTCGGCTTCGGTGAGCACGTCGCCCGCGAGGAATCGCTGGTCGTCGAGGACTGATTCCCAGTGGTCGAGCGCGTCGAACAGTTCGTGGACGGCGTTCTCATAGGCCTCCTGTGTCGTCGCGAACCCGGCGCGGTAGACGCCGTTGTTGATGGGTTCGTAAATCTCGTCGATGAGGCGGTCAACGTCGTCCTCGTAGCCGTCGGGGTTGAGGTCCACGTCGTGCTCGGCGAGTGGGTCGAACGCCTCGTCGAGCATCCGCATAATCTCGCGGGACTCGTTGTTGACGACGGTCTCGCGTTCTTTGTCCCACAGCACGGGGACGGTAACGCGCCCGGTGAACTCGTCGTCGGCACGGAGGTAGATATCGCGGAGGAACTCCTCGCCGTAGAGCGGGTCCGGCAGGTCTTCGGAGAACTCCCACCCGTCGTCGATGCGGACCGGTTCGACGAGCGAGAGCGAAATCACGTCTTCGAGTCCTTTCAGCGCGCGCGTCATCGCGGTCCGGTGTGCCCACGGACAGGCACGACAGATGTACAGGTGGTATCGCCCCGCTTCGACGGGGAACCGCTCGTCCTCACCGACCCAGTTTCGGAACGTCGTCGTCTGGCGCTCGAACTCACCGTCTTCGTTGTTGGCGACGAACTCGCCGGTTCGCCACTCGCCTTCGTAGAGCATGTTCATGCTATCACGGCCTGGGGTGCTCGCATCGACCGTTCGTTAGGTCGAGAGCGACAAAAGTGGGAAGGAGACATCGATGTAACCGGGTTGCGAGTCGGATTCGGTCGGTTTCAGTCAGCTGCTGAAGACCGATAACTGTAATTTTGTTGTCCCTGTCCCGTCAGAAGTCGCCCATCAGTAGATTTTACTACTTGGTGGTATCACTAAGTAGTATGTCGTTCGACGGATTCACCGACGCGACAGAAGCACAGGTCACGCGCGCAATCTCCGACTCGTGGATGGAGGAGTTCCGCGAGCGGACGGACACCGACGTTATCATCGTCGGCGGCGGACCCTCCGGACTCGTCGCAGCGAAGGAACTGGCGGAACGCGGTGTCGACGTAACCATCGTCGAGAAGAACAACTACCTCGGCGGTGGCTTCTGGCTCGGTGGGTTCCTGATGAACAAGATTACCGTCCGCGGGCCCGCTAGCGAAGTCCTCGACGAACTCGACGTTCCGTACGAAGAAAGCGACGAGGCCGACGGACTCTAC
>NZ_JBZRPK010000548.1:0-7041 GCF_058382125.1 Haloferax sp. s1 | reverse complement strand
TCTCGATGTCTATTGCAGCGTACAACCAAGACCACTCGCCATTGATTTTGACAGCAGTCTCGTCAACCGCAACCCGCTTCGGCTTCGCCTCAGGCGGGTTGTGACCGCTATCAGCCAGCCGATGTACCCAGTCCCAAACAGCTTGGTGAGAGCGTTCAACGCCGAGATGGCGAAGAATCTGTTTTGTTTCTCTAAGTGAACAACCGGTCGCGTGGAACTGGACGGCGAACACCCTGACGGGCGTCCCCAGAACGCTTTGCGTTCTGGTGGGCTGCACGAGAGCAAAGCTCTCGTGAACGTCCCCAGAAATCGGAGATTTCTGGTGTGCGAACGAGACGCTTCGCGTCTCGTCAACGTCGCTGTCCGCTCACGCTCCCAAGTTTCTTCTAAATCCGTCGCAAAGCACTCGCTGAGCAGGTCTGCGAGCATTCTAACCAATTAACTCAACGACCTGCTCGTTCCTCAAACTGGCTTAACTAGACAGTGCCTCGTTACTGTTGCCTATGAATCACAGTTCGAAGACGTGTCGGTATTCGTTTGAGATCGTTCCGCGGGAAGAGTGACGCGCAGTTGCTGGCCATGTTTGAGATGGTTCGGTGGGTCCTCAAGGCGAAGCAAGACCATGCCATCGCCAGCATCGATCACGCGAGCATCCACCCCCTGGTCAGTCACTGCAGCCTCGATTCGATCAAGACGCGCAGCAATCTTTTCGAGCGTGGCTCCGTCGGAATCACCGCTTGTGGCCGATTCAGCGTCTGACGCATTGTTGGAACTCGCATGACCAGTTGGCTGTGGGTGGCCGTCTGTCGAATTTAGGCGCGGTGATAAGTCGGCGGCCAGTGGTTGGTCTGTCTGTCCGACCGAGAGCCGTGAACGAAGGGCTGATAGGTCGAGCCCTTCTGCACTGAGGTCAACTTCATCAACCCGTGTGACGGATGGTAATGGAATCTCTCGGTTCACACTCGACTCGCCAAACTGACTACCGATTGTGTTCGTTCCAGACAGGACCCGACGTGTCGTCACCTCCGTCACCCACGGTGGGGGTGTCCAGCCTGTCTCATCTAAGAGTGTGTAACAGTCAGTGGTGTCTGTCGCCCAGACATAACTGGCGTACTTATCCTTGTACTGATTCGCAGCGGCCCCTTGCTGGTGGGTAATGACCACGTGGGTTGGTGAGAGCGTCTCAACGACGTTGTCGATCGTTCGTGACGAGGGGTGGTTGCTGAGAGCGAACTCATGCGTCGTACACGTAGCGCTCGTCACGGGAGAGTGGCCACCGCTGATGAGTTGGACCAGAGTTGCACCAGGGTCGTCAGTAATCGCCGCAAAGAGCCGCTCGGCACTTCCGTCAACCGGAACCTCCGGTCCTGCAATCGTCACGCTTTCGGGCTGTACCACCTCCGCTGGGGCAGTAAACTCGGGAACTGATGTGACGTTCGGGATTGTGTACTCGAGTGCGTTGTAGAGTGTTGCAACGTGTCCAGCGAGCGTGATTGGGAGTCGCCTGTTCCATCGGTCGGCGAGGTGACCAAGAAGATACGCAAGGTGTAGTCCGGTCAGCCCACTGGCCGTCGCCAAGACAGTCGAGCCAGCCCAAACGCGCTCACAGATCGTCCCGACAGCATCGGTGAGTGTTGCTTCGAATCCCTCGCTCGTGGCCGCGGTCAAAATGAGGGTGTCGACATCAACAGGGAGGTCGAGGTCAAGCCCGGGATACCCAGCAACGCGCCGGGTGGTGAAATCACCAGTCACGAGAATTGTTCGCCGTTCGTCATCGGCAGTTGCCTCAAAGAGAAACCCTGCGGCACCGGGTGTGTGGCCCGCTGGGACGGGATGAACACGGAGCCCAGCGACGATTTGCGTCCACCCCTCGATCGGTTCGAGTTGTTCGAGTACGTCATCGGTTTTTGAGAGTTCGTAGTGCTCGGCACCAACTGCAAAGACATCTTCCAGTATGGTTGCGGTATCGGCAGCCGCATAGACTGGCGCACCGTGCAGCAGATTATCGCCGAGTGATTGGTAGTGATCGAGGTGCGCGTGCGTGAGACAGATCGCGGTGAGATATTCGTTGGCGTCCTCGTCGAGCAACGTATCGACCGACACACCCTGCCCAGCGTCGATGAGTACAGAGACCGTTTGGTCAGCGAGCAACCCATCGAATCGTAGGAGCAGGGATTCGCGCCCGGAACGTGGGTTTGCGTGCTGGAACTGGATCTCCATCGTTATAATCTACGCTACCACGTGGGAATATCCATCGATCTATCGACAGGGAAACAAGACCAACAAATTAGTAGCCAGACCACTACCAACGAGTTCAGCACTATCTCACCCTCCACTGAAGGCTGCTTGACTAGTAGGGAACGACAACAATTTCAGAACGAACCGACGAGCCCGATGATGAGTGGGCGAGTTGGGTTCTCGGAAGGTTGAGCTGTCCCTGAAGAGTGTTATTGGGCCAGAAACGACTGATGTAGCAATTTACTCTTGGAGCGCCACTCACACCAGTATGTCCAACAGCGAGTCCCCAGATGGCCCGCCGTCTCTCGAGGATGCGTTTCGTGGCGACGACGTTGAGCAACGCATCTACGGGACGATTCTCCAGACTCGCGAGCCGGCGACACCATTGACGCCGCTGAAACAAGTGACGAACGGACAATCGACGACGTGTACAGTGATCTCGGTGCCTGGGCGACCACCCACGAAGAGCGAACACGTACGAACGTGCCCACCAACAACACACCAGTACTGACCGCCAAGAAATATGACTACGGCGAGTGGCGCTGCACAGAAGAAACGACTATTGGCTAGCGTGAGAGTGTCGCGAATGTGACTGACGACGTCGCGTATCCTTCGGTCGAGCTCATTCTCGATCTCCACGAGCAGATCGTTGACGAGGGCGACGCCACAGAACTCGGGGTTCGGTCGGAAGACGCAATCGAATCTGCAGTACAGTACGTCTCTGAAGGATACTTTGGGGAGGTTCCACAGACACTACATGAAAAAGCGGTGCATCTAATGCGTCTTCTCGTTGCAGATCATCCCTTCGTCGACGGGAACAAGCGGACTGCACTCCGAACAGTGGTTGTCTTCTACATGCTGAATGGACGCACGTTCGACTACGGCGACGAAATTCGGGCCTTACTGCACCGATTTGCGACCGATGAAGCCGCAGTCGACACCGAGACCGCAGTAATCTACTTCCGAGCGTGTGCTCGTCGCAACTGATAAAGGGACACAATGAGTACGTTTGATACAGAGATGGCGTCCAGCACCGATTCCTCGGCGACGGTCGACGAAGAAGTCCGCCGGTTGTACGAGCGGTATCAGGCGGCAGAGAGCGACGCCGAACGTCACGAGATCGCTCTCGAGATGGGGAAACTTGACGGACGCCGCCACGCGGAGATCTACGCCGCGCTCGAAAACGAGTGAGTCAACAGGCTCTCAGCGGCTCCTTAGCTATTGACGACCGCTTTGCTATCCAGTGACGGCGCATCGTGGTTAACCGACCATCACGACGTGCTGACGCTTGTTGTCGGCGGAATCGAAGACCGGATCACGGCCCTCTGGAGCGAGTAAGGGCCGCGGTCTCGCGTGGAGTGTTTATCCGCGCCAGAAGGCGTGCAGCGCGCGACAACGTGCGCAGCGTGATTCACCATGGATGATCCCGATCCACATGACGACACGAGTGCCGACTATGAACAGTTCGAGACTGAGCTCCTCGCACAGGACCGCGACGTCACCGGCGTCAACACGGCGGACATCGACGACACGACGGCCCAGAGCCAGATCAACGAGCTCCTCGACGCGGACGTCGTCACTCCAGTTCCCGAGGACCGCGTTCTCGTTCACGAACCGAGTGGTACTGCGTTCGACTCACCGACGCAGCTAGCCGTCTTCCACCGTGGCTGGACGGCCGCCTGCGATGCCGACGCGGAGGACGAGTGATGCAGCAGACGCTCACGGGGTGTGCATTCTGCGACACTCCGCCCGGCGCCGAGGCTGGCGAGGCGCATACGTGGGGTCAGGATGATCGGGTTACTCACCCCATCTGCGTCGACTGTGCGATCCAGTCGGGGCCGGATCCCGACGAGCGCGATCACTACGCCTGCGACGGGTGTGGACTCGTCGTCGACGCGCTTGCAGCGCTGACGCGGTTCCGCGTGGAACTGGGGCATCTCGAAGGCCCGTTGCAACTGTGCGAGCACTGTAGTCCAGGGGGGATCGCAACGTACTGGACACGTGATCTCAAGGAGCATCTCGTGGCCGAGTGACGGTCGGCCGAGTGAGGCTCACATCGTACACACGAAAACGGCTAAGTGCGTTGGCTCACATTGTACACATCATGAGCACCGATAAGAAGCGCGTGCAGTTTCGGGCCCCCAATCGGCTCATCGACCGGGCCGACGCACTGGCCGCAGTCCTCGGGGAAGACCGAACAGACGTCCTCGTGACCGCGCTTCGGGAGTACCTCCAAGACGCCGCTCACGACGACGCACTCACCCAAGAGATCGCCGCCGCCTATTACGACGACGAGATCACCTTCGATCAACTCAAAGCACTCGTCGGCGCCGAGGAGGCGGCAAACCTCCGAGTGTTGAAACAGCAGTTGGACGAGGACTTCATCGACGAGGTCGCCGACGCATAGATGTCGCGGCTTATCGCAGACGCCTCCGCCCTCGTGAGTCTCGGGATCGTTACTGACGACGACCCCGATCCACTCGCACTCTGTCTATCCCGGTACGAGGTCGTCGTCCCAACAGCGGTCATCGATGAACTCCAAGAGATCGCCTCCTACGATGACGTCCATGGACACGCCGCGTCCGCCGTACTCGACCAAGCAGAGTCATTCACGACACAGTCGGTCGACCTCGATGCCGAGTTCCCCCTCGATGACGGTGAGAACGCGGCGGTCACGCTCGCGAACGATCTCGATGCTGCGCTCTTCCTCTGTGACGAGTTCAACCAACTTGGCTTGATCCACGCCTCACTCGCTGATACCCGACTCGTCACGACACCGACGCTGCTCTCGGTTCTCGTTCGAACTGAACACCTATCAGCTGCCGATGCGCGGCTGCTCCTCGATACAATCAGCGACGCCCGTAGCTGGAGCGCGAACAGTTACGTGCAACGCGCTCGCTCATTGCTTGAGGAACCCTGACCGAGGCTGTCGCCGTCCGAGATATCCTTTTGTACCTTCATGTATGTCTGTCTATCCATATACGATCTACAATCATCATCAGACCAAGATTTACGGCTGTATCTATCGGAGATATCGGCTCAGTCGGGTATACAGGTACATCCCGCCAAAGATGAGGCCAAGGAGTACCAAGAGACCAGTAACATAGTCCTCGGAGACATCAACTCGAAATGGGGGTGTTTGAAGATACGGAACATACCATAAGGGATAGAGTAGAAGCACAAGCAGACATATCGAACGTCACTTCACATAATAGTTGTGTCCGTAGAACTGTCGTGATCAGGCTCTGCCAGTGCAAAGCGAGAAACCTATCCAGAAGTAGATAATCCGTATCCTGAAGCTACAGTCGCGGATCTCAAGCAACAAGCAGCAATGCATCCGAATTTGAACCGGGCAGCATTCATTACGACAGCACTCAATGATACCCGTGAGCTATACGTCGCAACAGGGGTTCAATCGCTCGCTGAGCAGCCCGATACGATCTTTCAACTCACCTCAAGTACGGGATTCGCAGCCTATGACATCAACTGGCTTCAAGACCATCGAATTCGCTACTGGCACGACGGAGCAGTTTACGAGCGGAAAGTCACAGCAGCGAACAAACGCTTCGAACTATAGATTACGCACCTACCACTCATCGCGTTACGAAAGGTAATAGCAAAGGTGTATGGCTAGTGACCTGGCTAAGCAGGGCGGCTACTTGTTAAATTCCAACTCGCAACGAGCACCCAGAGGTTTGAATCTCCGTCAACTTGGCCCGCCGGCATCTACCCCGAGTTGTATTGAACCGCTCATCCCACCGCAAAGCGTTAGAAGCCACACTAGGATGAGGGTGGTATGACCATTGTCTACCGGTTTCGCCCAATGAAGAATTTAATCGGAAAATATCGTGAGCTTGAGAAACAGGAATTGGCACTTTCCTCACCGCGATACTTTAACGATCCACTTGAGGGATATCAGGATGTGTTTTGGGAAGGGGATGAAGTCCTGTGGGAGAATCTGCTCCGGCATTATCTGTTGAATCTCCACCGGGCAGCGATAATCTGCAGGCTCTCTGACAATGACGAAGATCTTGATGAATATGCTATAGATTCCAAGCTAACCCGTGACGACCTCCCTACCGATGATTATCGCCAACAATTCAATTCCGTTTGTCAGTCCTTTTTCGATGAGAGAGGGTTTGGAAGAATCCCTTCAAGTCTAGCTTCCCTGCCAAAGCCGCTGAAGAGGAAAAGCCTGCAACTGTTCTTGTCGGTTATCCATCGTTCGGCGCTCGCGTCTGTATTAGATACTCTACGGAATTCAAATATGATTCCTGAAACGTGGCCCAAGGTCACGAATTCAATAGACTCAGACACCGTTGTGGAAATATTGGATGGCCTTTCTGCCGCCATGGATGAGGAGGCCGAAGCACCAGGGATAGAGTTCATCGCATCGCACGTTGGCCCCCTCGGTTCGCACACGTTCCTACAGCGGGCGTTGGAGACTGAAGTCGACGAGCTTGAACTGCACACAAAGAAAGAAATCCTATTGTTCGCGTCATTTCCTGGCCGATACGTTAGGCAAATCTGTGATTCGCTCATCCATCCGAATTGGCACACGTTATGCTTTTCCAAGGAGTGCACAAGTCCGTCCATGTGGGCTGCGTATGCAGACGAACACCGAGGCGCTGCCTTGATGTTCCACACAGACAGCCAATCCGATGGGTCATGGGCAGAGCTTACTGTGAATGGAAGGACCGGATTGCAGGGCTCGGAACCCATAACTGGGCAGATTCAAGCGCCGCTGTACGCTGTTGACTATGAATCCCCTCCACCTCAGGTGGACTTCTTTCAGTTCTTAGG
>NZ_JBZRPK010000549.1:0-7076 GCF_058382125.1 Haloferax sp. s1 | reverse complement strand
CGTCAGGCCGACGCGACCGAAGGCGCTGCGGTTGCCTGCGACTGCCTGTAAGTCGGAGACGAACTGCTCGATGATGCCCGCGACGTATTCGACGTAGGAGTCAGAGGAGAACCGACCGACGAACGCCCGGATGACGTTGCGGTCTGCGCGCGCCGACAATGCAATTCCGAGTACGCCGAAGATGGCGACGACGCCGACGCCGCTGGCGACGTAGGCGACCGTTCGCACGTCGTCTGCAGCTACATCGACGGTTCCGCCGCTCACGCCGGTCGCGAGGACGGTTGCGATGTCTCCGAGGCCGCCAGTCGCCGAGAGACCGACGAGGACGACGCCCGCGAGACCGGCGATAGTGAGCAGGTCGAAGACACGCTCAATTGCGAGCGAGGCGAATCCTGACGGGTACGGGATGCCGCGTCTGGCTTTCACTACGTACGCACGCACACCATCACCCAACCGAGCGGGAAACACGAGATTCCCGGTCTGGCTGATGAAAATTGCTCCAGTGAGGAAGCCCGATTTCTCGCGGTAGCCGAGTTCTCTGAGGATGTCGCGGTAGCGGATGCCGCGGAGTGGCCACGAGGCGAGATAGACGACCGCTGCGACCGCGACGAGTGCGGGGTCCGCGTTACCGAGGACGGCCAGAACCTCCGAAGGGTCGATGTAGACCGTCATCAGCGCAAGCGCGACGACAGTAAGGAGCAAGCCGGCGACGATGGTCACCCGGCGGGTGATACGCGGTCGAACCGACAGTTGCCACCACGTCCGGAGAATCTGACTTCCCATCCCGAGGATGTCGCGAACGAGGTCGACTTTCGTGTCGCCTTTCGGCTCCCAATCGACCGGGAATTCGGCGACGCGGAACCCTGCGCGCTGTGCGCGGACGAGCATCTCGGTGTCCCAGAACCAGTGTTCGTCCTCCACGTCGTGGCGGAGCGTCTCGAACACGTCTCTACTGAACGCCTTGAACCCGCACTGGTGGTCACGGAGGTCGGACTGGAGGAAAAAGCGGACGAGACCGTTGTAGGCTCGACTCGGTACGCCGCGCTTCGTCGGCCGGTCGGCGACGTTGTCTGGCATCCACCGAGAGCCGGTTGCGACGTCGTATTCACCCGTACGGACGCGCTCGACTAACCCTTCGAGGTGTCGCATGTCCGTCGCGAGGTCGGTGTCGAAATAGACGAGTGTGTCGCCGTCGGCGGCTTCGAACGCGCGTTCGAGTGCGCCGCCGCGACCGAGCCGCTCGTCGCTGTGGTAGTGGCGAATCCGCTTGTCTTCGGCGGCCAGTTCGTCGGCTATCTCCGGCGTTTCGTCGTCGCAGCCGTCTTCGGCCACGATAACCTCGAACGCGTCGGAAGGAAGGAACCGTTCGAGCGTCTCGACTGTAACGCGGACCGTATTTTCGATGGTCCGCGCCTCGTTGTATGCGGGGAGGACGACGCTCACTTCGACGCCGGCCGAAGTGATGGCGGCCGAGCGTCGGTCTGTCGGGCGACCCATTGTCGTCGTATGGCCGCTATCTGCGTATGTATTTTCTGTCTCGCGTCGTCGAGGTTGGATTTCGCTGTAAGGACTTATATCCGGACAGTAACGGCCTTCTGTGCTATTTTCTCTGTGTAATGGTGGGGAAAATAGGGTGTCACGGTATTGTTTTTGTGGAGAATAATCTCTGATAGTCATGTTCTGCTGGGATAATTCGTCGCTGGCGGGACCCGCCTCGGTGGCGAAGTGTCCGCTGTCAGTGGTTGTTAGGCGACCGTACCTGCGGTGGTGCAAGTACCCCCTTCGGAGCAGTATTTCGTGGTCAAAATCGCAAGACAGCAGCGTGTTAACCTCCTGTACCAAACCCCTGATAGGCGTCTCTCTCCTGTGTGTAGGTATGAGCACAACCGCCTCCACAACCGCGGCCGAGGGCGATGTCCTCGACGCCGCAGGGAACCTCTCCGAGAAGCAGCGTCGTATCCTCCAGTACCTCCGTACCAACGTCGGTACGCAGACGTACTTCAAGTCGCGACTCATCGCCGAGGACCTCGACCTCTCGGCGAAGGAAGTCGGCGCTAACATGCGCCCGCTTCTCGACGGCGAATTCGACGTGAGCATCGAGAAGTGGGGTTACTCCTCGGGAACCACGTGGAAGGTGACTGCTTAAGCCCTCACTGAACCCCTGACGCTTCAATCGAGCGCCCCCGGTGCGCTCCCCGGAACGCCGTCGTCTCCCCCTACGCGTTCCACCCCCCGATTTTTGGGTTTTCAGTGACGACATATGACCTCGCTTGTCACTGTCAAGAAGAGGGAACTGCCGTCAACTATCAGCTGTTAGTCGTCTGTTTCGACTCCGGAAGGGTATCGAATCGAGGGTCGAATCAGGGGTCGAACCGGATGAGACCAGCCGCGTCGTTCGCGAACGCTGCGGCATCTGACCCGAAGGAATCTGCGTACCGAATCAAGAGTGTGATGACCGTCTCGGGGTTGCGGACTTCGTAGCCGCTTTCGCGAGACAGCAGTCCGACGGCGTCTAGTTCTTTCGCATACGTGCTCACCGTCGCCCGCGAGACGCCGAGTTTGTCGGCGAGTTCGCTCCCTGTCGCGTCAGGGTCTCGGAGGAGGTGAATGAGCATTCCGCGCGGCGTGTCGCGGCGGAGATAGCCGAGTGCGACCTGTTCGAACGCGGAGAATCGACTCGCGGCGAAAAAGCGTTTGTAGTCACCGTCGCGGCGAACATCGAGCGTTCCTTCGTCGACGAGATTCCGGAGGTGATACTGCGTCTCGCCCGTTCCCAACTGCAAGTCGTCGCGTACTTTCGAGAAGTGTGCGCCCGGTGTAGCTGCCAGGTAGCCGATAATCGCATCCCGAGTGTCACTGGAGGATGAATCGGAGTCGTCGTCACTCGCACCGAGACCCACCAGTGGTGTGGCGGCCCCGAGTGCAGCGAAGCGACGGAGAGTAGCCCGTTTGTCTTCGTCTATCCGGCGGTTCGACATCTACTCTCACATAGGTGATGGGTTAAAGAAAAACGCTTCGGCATATCAATTGTCTGAGATTAGTGACGGTCTGCCGGTGTGACGGGTTCGGGCGAAAAGGGGAGAAAGCGCTATTCTAGGTCTTTTTCGAACGACATCTCGGCTTCGTCTTCGTCGTCTTCGTCGCCGTTTGTGGCGCTTTCCTGTTGACTGTTGTTCGCGGTTGCTTCGTCGGCTGTTTCACCGTCTGAGCCGTCCTGACCCTCGCTTTCAGAGACGACTTCGTCAGCTGATTTGATGGGTTCTTCTTCCTCGTCGACTTCGGCGATAACCTCGTCAGGTGACTTGATGTCGTTCACTTCGGCACCGGCTTTGATGGCCTCTGCTTCCTGTTCGAGTTGTTCGACGTTCATCTCGGCCGCTTCGTCGATTTGGCCGAGGATGTCGTCGATGTCGTCGAGACCGAGCAGTTCGCGCGTCTCCTCGTCGAACTCCATGCTGGAGAGGCCTTCCATATCCTGCACGTCGGAGCCGGTTAGCTGCTTGCCGTAGCGGCCGACGAGCGAGGTGAGTTCCTGCGGGAGGACGAACGTCGTGGATTCGCCCTGTCCGATGCGTTCGAGCGTCTCCATACCTTTGTCGATGATAGCACGTTCGCCCATCGATTCGGCGGACTTCGCGCGGAGCACGGTCGAGATTGCGTCACCCTGCGCTTCGAGAATCTGCGACTGCTTTTCACCCTGTGCGCGGATGATGTTCGACTGCTTTTCACCTTCGGCTGTCTCGACGGCGGAGCGACGCTCACCCTGCGCTTCGAGAATCATGGCACGGCGACGGCGCTCGGCGGAGGTCTGTTGCTCCATCGCCTGTTGCACGTCGGCGCTCGGGTTGACTTCGCGGACTTCGACGGACTCGACGCGGACACCCCACTCGTCGGTCGGTTCGTCGAGTTCCTTGCGGATGCGCGCGTTGATTTCCTGACGCTTGTTGAGCGTGTCGTCGAGTTCCATGTCACCGAGGACGGCGCGGAGCGTCGTCTGTGCGAGGTTCGAAACGGCGCGCTTGTAGTCGTCGACTTCGAGGAAGGCCTTCTTCGCGTCCATGACCTTGATGTAGACGACTGCGTCGGCGGTCACCGGCGAGTTGTCGCGGGTGATTGCCTCCTGACGGGGCACGTCCAGCGTCTGGGTACGCATGTCGAATGCGTAGGTTCGGGAGACGAACGGGGGAATGAAGTTGATACCCGGTTCGAGGAGGCGTCGGTATTCCCCGAAGACCGTGAGCGCCTTCTTCTCGTAGGCGTCTACGATCTCGACCATCTGGTACACCATGACGATGGCGAGGACGAGCACGAGGAAGCCGGCAACGACTCCTCCGATACCCAGACCTGCCTGGAGAGCAAGTAGGTCCATGACTCCGTCTAGGGTTGGTTGTATGATAAGTATTAGTGTGAAAAGGTCATCACGTCGGACGGTTTTGGTCGTCCGCACGTCTCATCTGGTGGGGTCCTGCTGTTCTGTCGCTTCCCGACTGTCGGCCCCTGGGGTAATTTCACGGATTTCGACATCCTCGACGCGGACACCGAACTCGCCGGTCTCTTTGTCGAGTTTTCGGCGGGGGTACACGCCGATTTTCCGTTGATTGTTGAGCGCGTCGTCGAGTTGCCTGTCGTTGAGGACGGTACGGAGCGTCGTCTTCACGAGATTCGAGACGGCGTACTGGTAGTCGTCGGCTTCGAGGAACGCTTTTTCGGCGTCCCTGACCGTGACCTCGACGACGGCGTCGACAGTTACCAGCGAATCGTCGCGGGTGAGTATCTCCTGACGAGGGACGTCGAGGGTCTGCGTCCGCATGTCGAACGAATAGGTCTGGGAGACGAACGGCGGAACGAAGTTCATACCCGGTTCGAGGAGGTCTCGGTACTCGCCGAAAACCGTGAGTACCCGCTTCTCGTAGGCACCGACAACCTCAAGCGACTGGGACACCGTTACGACGAGGAAAATAAGGATGGAGAGGCCAACGATGGTGGTTACGGTTCCTAGTCCTGTCTGGAGAACGAGTACATCCATAACCTCGTCCAAGATTGATCGTCTGATAAGTATTTGTGTGAAAGGGTCGTCACGTCGGGCGGTTTCGGTCGCCTCGACTGAGCCAGTTCCGTCATCGAGTGACTGTTAGGTCTGTTCTGCGTCTTCCGTTCTCATTCTCGCTCCAGTTCTCGTTCGCGCTCTCGCTCCGCTTCGAGTTTTTCGCGCCGTCGACGCGCCCGCTCTCTCGCGAGTTCGCGGTCGATTTCGTCTTCGCCCGGACCGACACCCTCGACGGTGACGACGTTTCCGCCGCCGGGGTCGACGACGACCACCTCGCTTCCCTCTTCTAACTCGCCGTGAACCGACCGGGCGGCGTAGTACGGGTTGAAGCCGCCCTCGTCGAGTTTCACTTCGCCGCTCGTCGGGGTGACACGTTCCGTGACGCGCCCGGTCTTTCCGGCGAGCGCGTCTGAATCGCTCGTTTGTCCCTGCCCTTTGCCACCGTACAGATCGAATTCACGGTAGCCGTACAGTGTCAGCCCACCGAAGACGAAGACGAGCAGGCCGAGGATAATCGGGCTTGCAAGCGGGGTAAAGAGGAATCCGACCAGTCCCGCGGCGAGGAGGGCGACGCCGAGGACGACGAAGTGCGCACCCGGCACGAACGCCTCTGCGACAGAGAGACCAAGTCCAGCGAGTATCAAGAGCAACGGAAGCGTCTCGGGACCGACGAGGCCGGTCTGCAACGGGAACAGCGGGTGTGCCATACCCGCTTTAGGACCGTCGCCCGATTAAGGGTTGAGGGTCGCGTCCCGTCTGTGGGTTTTGTCCGCGTTCCTACTCGCCTTCGTTTGGTTTGGCTGACAGTGACTCGTCGTGGATGAATGCGACGGTGTCTTCGTTTCCGCTGCGGACGAGCACGGTTCCGGTACTCGTGTTCGCGGGAACGGAGAAGACGGTCCAGACGGTTTCGGACTCGTTCGGTGTGAACAGGCCGCCGTTTGCGAACCCGGTCGTGTTTGCGAGCGGTTGGTGTGCGTACCGAACGCTATCGGATTCGAAGACGAGCGCGGACTGCGAGAGCGACCCCGGTGACGATTGCTGGGTCGTCACGTTGAGTGCGACGACGACGAACTGCTCGCCATCGGGAGCGGTGTACGACCGATTTCCGAGCTGTACCGACTCGGTCGTTTTCGCGTTCCACCGTGCAACCATATCGGCGGAGTCGGCGGGCGCACTGGAGACCGCAGAGACGCCGACGCCGGAGGCACCGCTGGGGCCGCCGAGTCCGTCAATCATCGGTCCGAGGGCTGCAACCGACCCGAGCGCGAGCACGAGCAGCAAGACCGCAACGACGACGACGCGGACGCTCGGCGGTGAACCGGATTTGAGGTCGTCGATAGAAGATGGCAGTCGGTCGCTAAGCGAACCACTTCCGTCGCCGTCCCCACCTGAGAGTCGCTCGCGGATGGCGTCTATCGGGAGCGACGCGAGCGCGTCTTCGACCGGTTCGGGAAGGTCGAACGGTAATCCGAATTCGACCTCCGCGCTTTCGAATACGTCTCCGTCGGTGTACTGCCGAACCGTCTCTTCGAGACCCTCCTCTGTGACCGTCTCTCCGAGCTCGTCTCGGTCGAGTAAGGTCACGTCGTGATTCGTGGCGAAGCCGCGTACCTCGTCGACGAATTCGCCCTGCGTTGCGACGACAACAACGTCGATTTGACGCTTCTTCGCGTGCGCGACGAACCCTTTGATGTGCTCTTTTTCGACCGTCGCCTCGATGTCGGGAAGCACCAGCATCATCCCCTTGGTCCCGTCCGCTCGTTGGCCTTGGACGAGATAGCGACCCTCCCCGCGGGGTTGTGCGTTCGTCTGCCAGTTACGTTGCGTCCAGAGGTCCGAGAGGAAGTGGACGAACTTCGTCGCGTCCAGTTCGATGAGTGTCGTCACTGTGTTTCCTCCGCCGTGTACGGTCTGTGTCGTCCGTCCTGTGTGGTCATGTCGCGTTCGTATTCGAGTTCGTCCAATCGGCGTGCAGCGCCGGGAGTAAACCGACCGCCGCGAGTATCAATCGGTATCACAGTCGTCG
>NZ_JBZRPK010000550.1:0-7079 GCF_058382125.1 Haloferax sp. s1 | reverse complement strand
CGTCCCGCTCGCCATCCCGGCGGCGGTCGGCCTCGCGGCACTCGTCCGGTGGGGAAGACAGGCGTTCGACAGCAGGGATACGCCTCGCGTCGCCGCGGCACTCCTCATCTTGCTCGCACTCGTCGCACAGACTGGTGCGGTCGCGACAACCGAGGTATACGCCCCGAGCGACCGTGACACTAAACTCGCACACTACGGACAGCCGTCGAGCGACTTCACCGCGTTCCGCGACAACCTCTCTGCGTGGGTCGGTCCGACCGACGATTCGGACGTAGAAGTGCTCTACTACGGCAGTTCGATGTACGTCTCGGACGGCGCGGCTGACTACCCACCGGTCCCCAAGAAGTGGGGTGAACGACTGCCGATGGCGTGGTACGTGGAGCGAATCGGTGCCGACACGACATCGACAACGAACCTCTCCGCGTTTAAACAACAGTCGTCCGTCCCTCCGGTCGTCATCGCACCCGCATCGGAGCGTGGGACGTTAGCGCCGAAGCTCGACGGCTACGTGGCTCACAACTACGACACCGGTCTCTGGGACCGTCCGATTGTGGTCTTCGTGAAAAACTGAAACGCTGCGGCGCGGAGTAACGGTGCGGTGCGGTGCGGTTTAGCGGAAGCCCATCGCTTCAATCTGTTCCTGATAGCGGTTCCGGATGGTGACTTCGGTGACCTGCGCGACATCTGCGACTTCGCGCTGGGTCTTCTTCTCGTTGCAGAGAAGCGACGCCGCGTAGATTGCTGCGGCGGCGAATCCGGTCGGCGACTTGCCGGAGAGCAGGCCCTGTTCTGCGGAAACGTCGATGATTTCGGTCGCCTTCGCCTGCACCTCCTCGGAGAGTTCGAGCGCGGAGGCGAACCGCGGAACGAACTGCTTCGGGTCGACGGGCTTGAGTTCCAGCCCGAGTTCTTGCGAGATGTAGCGATACGTGCGGCCGATTTCCTTCTGCGGGACGCGCGACACTTCGGCGACTTCGTCGAGCGAGCGCGGGATGCCTTCCTGACGGCAGGCGGCGTAGAGCGCCGATGTGGCGACACCCTCGATGGAGCGCCCGCGAATCAGGTCCTCGTTGAGCGCGCGACGATAAATGACGGATGCGACCTCGCGTACCGAACGCGGGACGCCGAGCGCGGACGCCATGCGGTCGATTTCGCTGAGTGCGAACTGCAGGTTACGCTCGCCGGCGTCCTTGGTTCGAATTCGCTCTTGCCATTTTCGAAGACGGTGCATCTGGGATCGCTTCTCGGACGAGAGTGACCGACCGTAGGCGTCTTTGTCCTTCCAGTCGATGGTCGTCGTCAACCCGCGGTCGTGCATCGTCTCGGTGATTGGTGCGCCGACGCGCGACTTCGATTGGCGTTCGGAGTGATTGAACGCGCGCCACTCTGGCCCGCGGTCGATTTGTCGCTCATCGAGAACGAGACCACAGTCGTCACACACTAACTCCCCCTGATCTGCGTCTGTGACGATCTGGTCCGACCCGCACTCCGGGCAGTTGACTTGCTCGTCCTCTTGTGCCGTTGCCTCCTCTCGCTGACGCTGCCGGCTCGGACGTTCCATTAAAAGGTTTCTGGTGGAGCGTGAATTTAAACCTTTGTAACAGAAATCTGATAAAGGACGCCGTCTTGCGATTCGTGGCGCTCGGCTTCGAAGCTGTCCGACTCACCTACTTATACGGTTCCCTGACAAACGGTGAATCAAATGGTCAGACGTACTACCGTAACGCTCGTCATTGCACTGTTTGTGGTCCTCGCAGGGTGTGCTGGCACGGGTGGCGCTGGCTCCGATTCCCCTGATTCGCCGAGCGCTGAACCGACCACAACTGAGATGACGGCCGCCGAGACGACACCACAGACACAGTCGTTGACTCCCTCCGCATCGGGTGATGTCACAGTCGACGTTGTCGAAGTCGTCGACGGAGATACGATTAAAGTCGTCATGCCGAACGGTTCCCGCGAGACGATTCGCCTCCTCGGCGTCGATACTCCCGAAGTGTACGGCGAAAACACGCCCGACGAGTTCGAAGGTATCCCCGAAACCGACGCGGGGAAGGCGTGTCTCGGTGCGGCCGGAGACGATGCGAGTGCCTATGCGAAATCCCGGCTCTCGGACGAGACCGTCGAACTCCGATACGACGAGAAAGCGGGCAAGCGGGGCTACTACGGGAGAATCCTCGCCTACGTCGTCGTCGACGGGTCGGAGTTCAATTACGACCTCATCACCGACGGCCACGCTCGATTCTACGACAGTTCCTTCGAGGAGCGCGAGCGCTACGAACGTGCCGAGCGCGAGGCCCGCGAGGGCGGTGTGGGTCTCTGGTCCTGCGCAACTGAAGGCTCGACAGCTAGCGGCGAGAATACGGCGACCGACGACGGACTGTCAGTCTCCGTCGTCGCCGACGCGCCCGGCAACGACAACGACAATCTCAACGGCGAGTACGTAACGCTGCGAAACGACGGCGACGAATCTATCGACCTTTCGGGCTGGACCATCTCGGACGCCGCAGGAGCAACGTACACCTTCGCTACCGGGACGAAACTCGCAAGCGGTGCAACACTCACACTCCACACCGGGACCGGGACGGACACAGAAACGGACGTTTACTGGGGCCGTTCCGGCGCAGTCTGGAACAACGGCGGTGACACGGTCACTGTGCGGAGTTCGACCGGCACGGAAGTCCTCACGTACACGTACGAGTGACAGTACGGTAATTCAGTAATTGTGGTCTTCTGCTGCTCGTATATCTCAGCGAGGGGGTGTATTTTTGAACGGGAACCGTGCGACCCCAGACCGCTGTTTTGGGGGAAAGGGGGTTGGAGCGTGTGACCCCCAGACCGATTACGTACCCCTCCACCATTAGTATCTAGTCTAGAACACGGTCACGAACATCTTGAGATAGAATACACCTGAAAATTACTATTGCGCATTTACAAAGATATATACATAACCAATAGAAATGTGTGGGTATCATGAGCACGCTCGATACGACCTCCGTGGAAGCCGCAGTCGCAGCAGGCCGCCCAACCGACCTCACGCCCGTCGCGCTCGACGCATCGTGTCTGGGTTCGACCGCCCCCGCACACCTCCGTGACCTGAAGGCCGGACTCGCCGACGAAGGATACCTACCGGCTGAACTCTCCGTCGAAGCGCAATTCTGCGAGGATGACCCGTTTGCAGTGCAGTCGGAATCCGACCGTCTCCGCGAGTACGTTCGCGCCGCCGCTTTCCTCGGTGTCGGACGCGTCATCGTCGATGTCGGCGAATGCTGTCGGCCCGACGAGGTGTCCTCGGCACTCGCGGCGCTCGACGAACGTGCCCACCGCGAGGGTGTCGCTTTTGAGGTTCGGGGTTCCATCGACGCCTGATGGCAACCAAGGCCGCGCTTGAGGCGCAGTTGGCGGTAGTCGCTGGCTTCGAGAACCCGAAGGTCTCTCTGGAACAGTATCCGACGCCGCCGGACCTCGCGGCGCATCTCGTCCACCTCGCGGACCTCCGGGGTGATATCGAAGGGACGACCGTTCTCGACCTCGGGACCGGAACCGGAATGCTCGCTCTCGGTGCCGCACTCAGGTCTCCCGCTCGCGTCGTCGGCGTCGAACTCGACCCCGACGCGCTCGAGACGGCAGTCGACAACGCTCGTCGCGTCGGTGCCAGCGCCCCCATCCACTGGATTCGCGGCGATGCGACTCGTCTCCCGGTTTCGCTTCCCGACGACCAACCAATCACCGTGCTGATGAACCCGCCGTTCGGTGCCCAACGCGGCAATGAACACGCGGATAGAGCGTTCCTCGAAGCAGTTTCGCGGGTCGCAGACGTATCGTATTCGGTCCACAACGAGGGGAGCAAGGAGTTCGTGGAATCTTTCGTCGCCGACGCGGGCGGTGAACTGACAGACGCGTTCCGTGCGACGTTCGACCTCGAACGTCAGTTCGATTTCCACGACGCGGACCGCCGCGAACTCGATGCTGAAGTATTCCGTATCGAGTGGTAATCTCGGGGGTGGGTCCGGTCTCTCCCCGACGGCCTACTCGTACGATTCCTGACGAGCGACCCGGACGCGCGTCCCCCGAGACTCCGCGAAAATGGAGCGCCCTTGCCGGACGAATCGGATGCCCCCGAGCGTCGTGCTCACGTTCGTTGTCGGCATCGGTCCTCTGACGGTTCCGCTTTCGGACGACACCTGAAGGTCGTAGCCCATCGCAGTCGGCACGACTGAGATGTTGCGCCGGGAGATAACGGGACCGGCCCGTACTGGCTCCGTCTTGTAGGCGAGTGTCGTATTCCCATCGTCCACGAGGAACACTCGATATGCCGTGTTTCCGGACCCGACGACGGCGTATCCGTCTCGGACCGCCGTAACTCTGTCCCGCCAGCCAAGGCCGCCCAACCTGACGGCCGTTTCGCCGTCGAATGCCAACCGATTCTTCGAGACGGCTGTCGTCCAGATACCGCGCCGTTGGCTCTTGACGATGACGCCGGAGGTGTTGGTCGTCGTCGACTCGCCGAACAGTTCGATGTCGAACGCGGCGGTCAACCCGTTCGGAACGTCCTCGGCGTAGGTTACCTCGTAATCCTCGACCGATACGCTCTCTCCGGGCAGGTCGTCGTTGGTCGCAGTAAACAAGTTGTACAGCACTGCCGGCCCCGACAGCGCGGAGACGACGAGGAGGAGGACCACCGCGCCGACTTGCCAGCGCCGGGCCGAAAAGGCATGTCCCGTCGGTGCGCGCTCGCGCAGCGGCTTATCAGATGCCGAGACGGTGAGCGCGACGAGCAACGCGAGCAGGACGACGAGCGCGAAGCCGACGGCGCGAAAGAGGACGTACGTCCCGCCGCCGCGGAAGAAGTAGACCGCCCACAGCGACTCGCTGATTGCGAACAGCAGGACGCCCGCGAAACTTCGAAATGCCGACAGTTGCTTGTCTCTCCGCTGTCGGGCGACCCACAGACCGAGGAGGATGCCGAACAGGAGACCGATTGCGTGCCCCTGAATGGCGATTTGCGCCCACCACGGCGTTGAGAACACTGGCCGTGCTGTCGAGACGACTTCCGGAGACAACATCGCGTTGTAGAAGACCCTGACGACGCGCCCAGAGACGAATGCGAGCACCGTCGTGAGCGGTCGGGTGACGAGCGCGAACCCGGCGAACGCGAATACGACGCCGGAAAAGCCGATGACCGGACCGAGTGCGAACACCGAGGTGAGGAGACCGACGCCAAAGACGACTCCGGGGAAGATGATGAATGCCCGAACGTAGGGGTTCTCGCGGAGCGACCCAAACGAGGTCGACCCACGTCGGGTCGGGTAATGTCCCCACGCGTACTCGGCGACCGGTGCCAGCGTGAGCGTTCCGATGAGGTTGCCGATAAGGTGTCCGGCACCGGAATGCGAGAATGCGGCGGTGGCCATCCCCAGCGGGTAGAAGTACGACCACGCCCGGAACGGGATGACCATGGGCCGGTACCACGAAGACAGTCCGTCCTGCACGAATAGATAGACGAAGAGAACACCGCCGACGCTCACGAGGGTTCCCCACGGGAGCCCAAAGAGGAATCGACGGCGGAGCGCCGTCGCGAGTCGGCTCGGCCGGTCGGCGAGCGTGAGCGCGACGACGGCGACGAGAAGTGTGGCGACGGCGGCGAGCCGGTGGAGCGGTATCCAGCCCGGGATGTCTAGCATTGGCTACCTGTGTCGTACGAACGGGTGATAAAGAAACCCGCGGAGAACTGCTTGGAATATGCTAGCAGGAGACACGAATACGGTAGTAGCAAGCTCCGCTCGGAAGGTGCAAGCGGGCGAACCCGTCGCTCAAATTTTGCCTTCGGCGTCGTCGGCCAGTTCTTCCATCCGCTTGCCGACGCGGCCGGCACTCGAGAACTCGTCGTCGCTCATCGCGGTGGCGAGCGCGTTCCCGAGCACGAAGACAGCGTGTTTGTGTTCGCTCTTGGATTTGTGGACGTGCGACGGTTCGACGCCGAGTTCATCGTACGGGTCGAACAGACTCGAATCGACGTGGTCGCGAGCGGAGAAGTGGTCCTTGATGATAACCATCTGTTCGTGCAGCTCCAGCAGTTCGTCCTTGTGCATGAGAGTTCGTTAGGCGAGAGAGCGGTTTAAGAGTTATTGGGGGTTACTGTCATTCGGCTCAGAAGACGTATTCGTCTTCGTGGCCCATCATGCCGTCGTCTTCGAATGCACGGTCCTCGTCGGACATCGGACCGCTCGTCTTGTACGCGCGGATGCCAGTCGAAAGCAGGTCCTCGATGGCCTCGTCACGGTTGACAAACTCGCCCTGTTCGACGAGCTGCACGATCTGCATCTCCAGGTGTTCCGGTACGGTAATCTCTACTTTGGGCATCTGAACGTCCGTCGGTTTGGAAGGGCCGTATATAACTCTACCGGGGGGACAATAGGGTTTCCTGAAGTTCATCTCGAAGAATACGAAGGTCCGGTATTCTGTAGTGGTATGATTGTGGAAACCGATACTCGGGGAGGCGTGGTGTTCCGTCGTAATCGAGTTCGGTTCGAAGTCGAGCGAATCCAGTCAGCCCGAAGTCGTACCAATCGAACGAGCCCGGAGTCGTTACTGATAGGTGCGTCGGGTCGAAGGTTCGGGCATGCCCAAAGACGTGACTCATCTCTACGAGGAGTTCGACGGGGATCGACTCCCGCCGGGTCAACGCGAGACGCAAGGATTCCCGGTTCTCTCGAAGAGCGGGACGCCCTCGTGGGACCCGGAAACGTGGTCGTTCGAGGTGTGGGGAGCAGTCGAAAATCAGCTCGACCTCTCTTTTGACGAGTTTCGCGACCTCCCGTCGGAGACGCAGATTCAGGATTTCCACTGCGTCACTGGGTGGAGTAAGTTCGACTGCGAGTTCGAAGGCGTCACGTTCCCGACGCTCGCGGAAGAAGCGGGCGTCACCGAGGATGCGGTCCACGTCATGTTTCACGCGATGGACGGCTACACGACGAACCTCTCGCTTGAGCAGTGTATGCGGGACGAAGTGATGTTCGTCTGGGGCTACGACGGCGACGACCTCCCCGCGGACCACGGTGGCCCGCTTCGAGTCGTCGCCC
>NZ_JBZRPK010000551.1:0-7220 GCF_058382125.1 Haloferax sp. s1 | reverse complement strand
CTGCGTCACCACAATTTCGCGAGAATTCTCACGAATGTCTTGACCTATCGGAACCGAATGTTTGATTCCGAGATCCATGCACAGCATCTTCATCACGTCGGCAGGCTGTATCAGGCTATCAGAGAGCCCTTCGATACCATCGATACCATCGATAACGAGCGGGACATTGGTGACGGCGGTATTCGTACTCAACATGTGTGCGAGCAGACCCTGATCGTCGAATAGTTCACCGTGATCTCCAGTTACTACGATAATTGGGTTATTGAGTTCCGATCGTGAGTAGTTGACAAGACCCCCTATGAGATGGTCTACATACGCAATTACCGTATCATACATGACACGGAGTGCCTCCAGTTCGTCGCCGGTAAACGGTGAATCCTTACTAATACACTCATGTAAATTAGAAGACATATCAAGAGCTAGTTCGACAGCGTCATCAATCGGCATCGGGAGATCGTCTGCAAATCTGTCTCGCCAGGCTACAGGCGGAACGTATGCATGGTGAGAGTCGCCATGGTGGAAGTAGAGAAATAGGGATTCGTCGCTGTTTGCTGCTTTATCGATATGGCGTTTTGCAATCTCAGTGCTGAGGTACCCGACACAGTGCTGATTTCCGTCAAAGGTAAGCCCACCTGAGTGTTGTCGTGCTTTCATTAGCCACTTCAGGAGGGAGACAGGGCCAGCTTCTCTGAGAAGCGTTGATTTGACGAGATAATGAAAATCGTCGAACCCTCTATCAAGACCGGTGCTTGGACTTATCTGGGCGTTCGGGGAAATACATACCGTCCGGTATCCCGCTTTACGGAACGACTGTGGAATCGTGGTTATATCGATAGGCAATTTGGCGTCCATCGTCCACGTCTGGTGTGCAGAGGGGGCGTATCCTGTGAGAATAGATGCACTCGAAGAACGTGTCCAAATGTCGTGTGAGAAGCACTGAGTGAAGGCTTGGCCTTCGGACCCCAATTTGTTCAGATTCGGAGTTGTGTCTCGCTCATGGTCTGCTATCGAGGTGTGATTCTGTCGGACACTTTCGAGGGTGATCCAAATAACGTCTCTATCCATGGCGGTCTCTAGACTATTACCCTGATTTTTCAGTCTTCCCATGTGGGAAATTGGATACAAGAGTTATTTGTCAAGACAACTGCTTGCTGAAGATGTGTCTAACAACCAGCAAGCAGACGGTGAAATCCCCGAAGACCAGATCCTAACTTGCTGATCTGTCCAGAATTTCCTCAGCACCGAGGTCAGGCTCCGGAAACAGGTGATTGGAGATGCTTTGTGAGGCACTAACATTAATTGGACGTATACGGCAATAAATTCTAATTTTTGACACAATACGTAGAATGTATGTTCACACTATATTCAAAGCAATTAGTAAATGAAATATTTATATCACATATATCCCAGTTGTTTAAGTCGTTCATCAACTGACACTGAAGTGGAAACGGTATTATTCTGGGGAACTTCCGAGTGAATCTCTCTACGCTCATCACACGGCACCTCAAGCCAAGGAACCTCAACTAGCTTAGGGGTGTGAATACCAGTTGGGTGGCCAAACTCTAGATACGGCATTGGCTTAGAGCGTTCACCAATCATCTGCCCGTGGTCAGATGTGACCACCACTTTCCCAGACACTTCATCTATTAATTTTTGAACGGGGTCAAAAACCAATTCTAAATTTTCTTCATATGCTGACCAAAGTGTGTCAGTATCATGATCAAGCTCTCCCTCTATAATTTTAGGCCAGAACTGGAGAGTGTCATTATCGAATTCTTCTAGAGCCATCTCACCAATAAACGGATAGTGAGGCTGCATATAGTGAACTATCAATCGCTTATTTGGATATTCTTCTGAAGCTTCAATGGCTCTCTTTGTGACGGTCTCCGGAAGAACCGTTTGTGCTTCACTACTCCAGCCTTCGTCAAGCCAGATATTTATCACCTCATGAAATGAGGCATCGATCATATCTTCGTTGGCGTGGAGTTGTGGGTTTGCAGTAACATACACAGTATCATGAATTTCCTTACCACGGAAATTCCCCTTAAGGAATTCAACAGTCCCACTTCCCCTAGACGTCCGCTTTGAGAGGCTTCCAGGGATAGGATTCATCTTCTCAAAAGTGTCAAACCTACAAGCATCCAGGATGCAAAGGATATCCCAATCCTGATTAAAGATATCTATCCCAGACTCGTTATATTCGCCATCCTTTATTTTATAGAACTCTCGGTTAATCTCTCTAAGAACCAACTTAGGTGTACTAATCCCACGTCTAATTCTACGCAACGAAATTGGTTTCATATCATGGGGGATGGACTTCAAAGATATATTAGTTACCCCTGAGCAACGTTACTGATAGATTCGATTTAATATGCTCCAGTGTATCGGTGAATGTGTCTTAAATATCGAATAATGAAAGCAATCATTCTCGCTGCTGGTGAGGGAACCCGGCTTCGCCCACTTACCCAAGCACGACCCAAAGCGATGCTCCCGATTGGAGATAAACCATTGCTGGAGCACATCGTCGAAGCAATCAAAGCCGCCAGTGTTGACGAGATCATCATCGTGGTCGGCCACAAACGCGAGCGAATCCAGAACCACTTCCAAAACGGTGACGACTGGGGAGTCGACATCCAGTACGTCGTCCAAGAGAACCCCCGAGGCACCGGTGACGCACTACTAGAGGCGGAACACGCAGTCAGCGGGGACTGTATCGTCATCAACGGCGACCGAATCGTCGAACCGGAACTCATCGAGCGACTGATCGAGCGCCACCGGACGACCAACGATGCCTGCCTCGCAATCACCGAGGTCGAAGACCCGACTCAGCACGGTTCTGTCAGCGTCCAAACCGGCCACGTAACCGACATCAAAGAGAAACCGGAGGAACACGAGGTCCAATCGAACCTCATCAATGCGGGCGTGTACGCGTTCGGCCCGGAAATTTTCGCGGCCATCCGGCGGACCGACCACTACGGCGAGCTCAGACTGACCGACACGCTCAGAGAGTACATTCAGGACCACGCACTCCACGCCGTTCACTACGATGGACTGTGGCTCGAACTCTCTCGACTGTGGGACCTGCTGTCGGTCAATAGCGGCGTCCTCGCCAAGAATAACTCGATGGTCGCTGCGTCCGCAGTTATCAGCGAGGACGCAACGGTCGGCGAGCCGGTCGTTGTCGGCGAACACTCTCGTATCCAACCCGGTGCGCGGGTCTTCCGCGACGTCGTCATCGGCGATAACGTCACCATCGGGGCAAACGCCGTCGTCACGAATGCCGTCATTCTCGAAGATACGGTCATCAAGCCGGGAGCGGTCATCTCCGACTGTATCATCGGCGCAGGCTCCGAAGTCGGACCACTGACCGCAATCGAAGGCGGCCACAGCGACGTCCGCGTCGACGACGAACTCTACACCGACGTTAGATTCGGCGGCCTCATCGGTGACAACGTCCGAATGAGAGGCAACGTCACTGTCGAACCGGGGACGATTGTCGGCAACAATGCCCGCGTCGAAAGCGGGGCGACACTCACCGGACAAGTCCCCGGCGATGCGAATGTCTTCCGAGGCTGACCAAGATCTAACGAACATACCTCTGTTTTACTACCCGAATTATACAACGAAAATGTGTATTCAGGTTTGTACTAGTTAAGCCATTAACACTAAATAGATTCATCCGAATACAATGATATCAACGACTACGTTGGTTTTCGCCAGCGGTTAGCAACAGGAGTTTACGAAAACAATGTGTGGGATTACCGGATACATCGGTGTGGAAGAGAGTGCGTCGATCCTTGCGTCGGGGTTGAAGAATTTGGAGTATCGTGGCTACGATTCGGCTGGGGTCGCCCTCGTCGGCGACCAGATCAACGTGCACAAACAGGAAGGGACGATTGATGGGCTAACTATCCCGAACGAGACGAGTGCAACTCACGGCATCGGCCATACGCGATGGTCGACCCATGGGGAACCGACTGACGAAAACGCCCATCCGCATACGGACTGCAGCGGTGATATCGCGGTCGTACACAACGGTATCATCTCGAATTACGACGAACTGAAGCGGCAACTCGGTGGGCACATCTTCGAAAGTGAGACCGACACCGAGGTCATTCCGCATCTTTTGGAAGAAGAAATGGCCACAGGTGCAGACCTCCGCGCAGCGGTCATGCGCGTGCTCGACCGCCTTGAAGGGAGCTTCGCCGTCGCCGCAACGCACGTGGACTACGAAGGCATCGTCGCGGCACGCCAGGACAGCCCACTCGTCATCGGTCACGGTGAGGATGGGATGTACCTCGGAAGCGACGTGACGGCGTTCGTCGAGTACACCCGACAGGTCTCCTATCTCGAAGACGGCGACGTGGCGCACCTGTATTCGGATGGTATCACCGTGTTCAACGAAGGCGAGCGCATCAAGCGCGAGATTCAGACGGTCGACTGGGATGCCTCCGCCGCGGGCAAGGCTGGCCACGACCACTACATGCACAAGGAGATTCACGAGCAGCCCAATGCGCTCCGACAGGCCATCTCCGGACGCATCGACGAACTCGCCGGAAACGCCTCGCTCGATATCGACCTCGACGACCACTTCCTCCAAGCCATCGACGAGATTCACATCGTCGCGTGCGGAACCTCGTATCACGCCGGGCTCTACGCGAAGGAGTTGCTCGAAGAACTCGTCGACATCACCGTGCGCGTCGACCTCGCGAGCGAGTACGAGGTCTGTGACGGCCACGATACACGACGGACGCTCGTCGTCGCAGTTACCCAGAGTGGTGAGACAGCCGACACGCTGTCGGCGATCCGCCGTGCGAAGGCTCCGGGAATGACGACGCTCGCCGTGACGAACACGGTCGGCAGTACGATTACGCGAGAAGTCGACGATTCGCTGTTTATCAAAGCCGGACCGGAAATCGGCGTCGCGGCGACGAAGACGTTCGTCTCGCAGGTGACGGCACTCGCGTTATTCGCGACATACCTCGGTCGCCTCCGCGGGACGCTCACTGCGGGCGAAGGCGTCGACATCCTCGGGAATATCCGCCAACTCCCGAACGCCGTCCAATCGGTTCTAGATTCTGAGTCCCGGATTCGCCGACTCGCCGACCAGTACACCGGCAGTGACGCGTTCTTCTTTATCGGACGCGGTCCCGCCTACCCGGTCGCACTCGAAAGTGCCCTCAAGCTGAAGGAAATCTCGTACGCTCACGCAGAGGGCTTCGCTGCGGGTGAGCTGAAACACGGTCCCCTCGCGCTCGTCACCGAGAACACGCCCGTGCTCGCGTTCCTCAACCAGAGTGCGTCGCCCGAAGAGACGCTCAACAACGTGAAAGAGGTAGAATCACGCGGTGCGCCCGTCATCTGCCTCTCGACGCCGGGTGAGACCGCGTCGTTCTGCAATCACACCATCGAAATTCCGGATATCGGTCGCCTCGAACCGCTCGTTGCCAACGTCGCCCTCCAACTGTTCGCCTACCACGTCGCCCACGAGATGGGACGCCCCATCGACAAGCCGCGAAACCTCGCGAAGTCCGTGACTGTTGAGTAACGGACTTCGCTTCTTCTGACCAACTGCTAACCAACCGTTTTGGTGGGTTTTCTTATCTAGTTGGCCGCTACTGCAATGTAATGAAAGTCACACCGGGTCGCCGTCTCATTGGGATTTTCCTTCTATTAGGGTGTCTTTTCGGGCTACTGGTCTGGTTTGGGTCTCTTGCACCTGCCCCTGCTGTGGGGGCGTATCCTGACGACACGAACTTAGGGACAAACTACGATGCGTGGGTCGGTGAGAAAGCGAGTCTGACCGGCGAGGTGGTCGAAACCGACCCGCTCACGATTGTTGCCGAATACAGTGCTGGTGAGCGTATTCGACTTCGCGTGACCGGAACAGACCTCCAGCCAGCACCGGGAGACCGACTTACCGCCTTCGGCGTCGTCAAACCGGACCGGACACTCCACGTGCAGACAGCCTATATCGTCCCCAGTTCGGGGTACACCTACATGTACACCGTTTCGTTTATCGCCGGTCTCTGGGTCCTCGGACGACTCGTTCGAACGTGGCGAATCGACCGGCAAACGTGGTCGTTGGAACCGCGGTCGACACCACTCAGGTTGAGTAACGTCATCCGTAGCCAAAACGCGGAGGACCGCGATGCCTGATCTGCTCGCACACGCGCTGTTGGCCTACAGCCTCGCGACGGTTGCCTCGTGGCGCTACGAGTGGATTTCACGGCCCTACGTGACCGTCGCGATGGCCGGGGCATTCATCCCCGATATGGCGAAGGCTGAGCTGGTTTTTTCTAATCTCCGAGTCGAACGACTCCTCGGGCTACCCTTCGATTGGTTCGGACTGCACACCACCGGTGCCGTACTGTGTTCCGTGCTCGTGGGCGTACTCCTCGCCAGCCAGCAAGAGCGCTTGCGCGTCTTCCTCCTGCTGTCGCTCGGCGCGAGTTCGCACCTGATTTCGGATGCGTTCCTTCTCAAACCGACTGGACAGTCGTACCCGGTTTTCTGGCCGTTCACCCGCATCTACCCACCGACTCCGGGGCTGTACCTAAGTACGGATATGGAGCCTGCAATCGTACTGGGCGCAGTCGCACTCGTCGTCTGGATAGTCAATCGGCGGGAAAGCGAATCAACGTAGACCGAGGGGATTGCTCACGAGAGTGGTTGGAGCCGACTGCATCACGGTTCCACTCTGTGCGTACGGTGTCGCGTCTCATGCCGCCACTCAAGGTCGGCCGGAATTGGGGGCAATGAGTATAGTCCGTGAACTCAACGACACCCTACCACCCCACCACTTCATCTGTTCTACGGAGACACGAGAGATACACTCGAAACGTACCCCTTGTATTGCCGAGAACACACCAGCGTATGTGAGTCGTAGGGAACTCGAAGACACCACCCCACCCCACGACTTCATCTGTTCTTCAGGACAACTGAGGAGACGCGAGAACAAGCCGAAAGGTTGTAGTTCGGGCTGCTGGGGGTCGTCGCTGACGACGCAGAGGGAGGCAGACCCCCTCCCCCCACCACTTCATCTGTTCTGGGTGTTCCCACCCAGAGGGGTCACCCCCCCTCGTACATTACTCCCCCACCCCATTCTTTCTTCTACTCTAAGAGCTTGTTCCCCTTACCCCTCTTCCCCATCAGTTTTAACATCAAATTAATACCTATGTCCTCATTTGTGTATGCTTTGGCTTTTCCTTATAACGAGG
>NZ_JBZRPK010000552.1:0-7253 GCF_058382125.1 Haloferax sp. s1 | reverse complement strand
GTCCTGGGGTGTCAGTCGTTGAGGAACTGCTCTCGCCAGAACCAGCTACGGACCCATCGCTGGTCACATTTTGGATGGTGCGGGAGTTCGTCGAGTCCCGGTGAGGGATCTCTTGTGAGGGGGAGTGTTGCCCCACACTCAGGACATGAAAGCGCCTTTGGCTCGCCCTTTCGGTAGCCGTCCTGGCCGACCGACGTCTCTGACTTGACAATCTCGAAGTGCGTGCCCGGATTGCTAAATGACCGCATCACTTCTCACCCCACGACAGCAGGTCAGTCTCAGCCAGCTTCGAATCAATAGCGACCACAACCGCGGCAACTGCGACCAAGACGGCCGCTGGCTCAGTCGCGCCGCTCGCGAGCGACGCAACAGCAAGCACACCGACGCCGAGCGCCCCGCGGCGGACACGACGACGAGTGCTCTCAAACAACATGGTTGAACCCCCCGACTTCCACTGCAACATCACGCATTCGTTCCGACCCTGTGGGCCGCCACCGACAGCCGTTGAACTCTGCCTCTGAAAGTGTCCACCCTCGCGCCGTGGCCTCGAGGCCGATCCGACGCGGGACGCCACGCCCGGACGTCGCGCTCGTCGAGGTCCATGTGCGTGTCAGAAGTCGTGGTTTGGGCGACCGCCATCAGTCACGCACCTCCGCGAAGACGGGGTGGAGGTCGGTCCAGCCACGCCGGTCGGCGACGAAGTCGATCCACGTGAGGACGTCCTTGCGCGGGTAGTCGTCGAGGTCCTCGGTGCGCTTGCGGTCGCCGTCGGCGGTGACCATGTGGACGACATTGTCCCAGACGTTCCAGACGTACGTCGAGCCCTCTTCGTCGACGCCGAGCTCAAGGTAATCCTCGTTGAAGACGTGCAGCGGGTCAATCCACAGCGCCGCCGAGTAACCCGTGTCGGCCGAGACGAGGGTGCGCTCGTCTTCGGGGCCCATCAGGAACTCAGAGTGCGACAGCGTGGCGACACGCGTCTCTCCTCGGAGGGTCACAATCGCGCGGATGGGGTCGGTCACGTCGAGATTGTCGGGCGCGTTGAGCGCCGAATCACGTTCCGTACTGTTTTCAACGGTTGAGATTGTAGTTGACATTGCTTTCGTACTCCGGAAGCGCGGTCGGCGTTGCACCGCCGGTCGCTTTCTGCGACGAACCACACTTCACAGTAGTTAGTACATTTGCTAACTACTTATAGGTTAGTGCTTTTGCTAACGTCCTCATATACACTAATTATTAGTAAATGCGCTAAGTAGTATCAGATGGAGGTTAGCAAATACTACAATGGCGACGATTGAATCCCGGCGTATGGCAAAAACCCGGGCACTTCTCACCCAGACCGAACGCGAACAAGTCGCTGGCGAGCATGGTAACGACCGGAAGTACCAGGCAACATCGCGCATCCGTCGACGTATCGAGGACGAGATGACGAAGGATATCGAAGTCCTCGCAGAACACCATCCGGACCTTCTCGACGAACTCCGAGAGGTCGTTTGTGAGGGTGACCCGGATGAGTAGGACGTTCGCCCGGATCGAAGATGAAGAGGAGTACATCGACGAGTGTCCGTCGTGCGGGATGCGGCTTCTTGGCATGACGCCCGCCGAGTTCCGCGAGAAACACGACTGCGATCCGCTGAACGTACTGTATGTCTTCCCACGGGGGTCGCGATGACCAGTATTGACTGGCCGCCGAACTACCCACGCACCGGCGCGGAGGACCGCGACTCGTATCCTGGTAAGATGTCTCTCACGCGCAAAGAGTCGTTCGAGAGCGTCGTCGACGAGCTCGAGCGTTGGGGCGCGACCGACGTCGACATCTCGACGGCGAGTCAGCACTACGCCGACCGCCAGAACATCCCGCACCAACACGACCGTCCCGACGACGTCGGTGTCGTCGCTCGCTTCCGCCGCGAGGGCGAGTCCGCGGACCACGGCCACGCCATCGCGTGTGACCGCTGGGCGACGCAGCGAGAGAACGCCCGGGCTATCGCGCTGTACGCCCGCCGGATGCGACTGGCCGAACGGTGTGGCGTCACGACCGCGTTGTCGACGTTCGACACCGCCCGCCTGCCGCCCGCCGACGAGCAAGAAGACGTCGTCGTCGCAACGCCGGCGTCGACCGAACCGCACGAGGTTCTCGGCGTCGCCCCCGACGCCCCGGACTACGTCGTCCGCGGCGCGTATCGCGAGTTGCTGCAGGAGCGTCATCCCGACAAGGGCGGCAGCCAGGAAGCGTTCATCGAGTTGGAGAACGCAAAGGAGGCGATGCTGGGGTGAAAATGGTCATTCTCTAACTGTTCAGATGCTGATTGTAGAGAGAAGTGACGTTTGATATTCACTACTCAGGGACTGATTTCCAGACCGAACTTGCGTAAATAGTACCAAAGATGATGAGAACTGCGTATATGACATGGTGTGTTGGTACGTGAGTGGCGCCACTCATTTTGAGGCCGAAAAAATTGATTTCTGTGAAATTGAAGATTGCGCCCAACATCCACACACCACACGGGGCGGCAAGGCAGAGCTGAACAACTGCCTCTCCATCAGGAAGTGAAAATTCAAATAATGTCATATACTCCAAAGTCATACGCAGAGGTTATTCTACTGAGGGTAGCAAAAAGAAACACCCCAAGACCCACAGCTAACACCCCGAAGTAAGTACCAGTTAGTAGGAGGGCGATTCCGGTGATAGTGGATACAATCCCTCCGGCTAGTGTGATGGGAGCATGAACAGTGCGATACAGTGCCTCTTTAGCCCCGTCGCTACTTTGGTTCGCTTGTTGGATCTCCATTTGTTGCTGGTACAGGGCAAAGAGGTGCTGCTCAACCGACGTTTGGAACTGCTCCTGGTCAAGACGCAACTGTTCGTAATTCTGAGCTAGTCGCTCAATATCCAGTTCTGTTTGATGTAATCTACCTTCGAACCGTTGCTTTTCGGAGAAGTCCCAGCCCTGTCCCCTGGTCGCTGGGTCGGTTCCGGGTTGAGTGTATGCCGCATTTGTGCCACCCTCAACGGTAATCTCGTCACCATTAGGGTTCATCACCTTAGTCCTCCGAAGCTATGTCAACGGTCTCTCTTAACATATTATAAATATTACCCTCATTCACGTCTTCAAGTGAGTCAAACCGTTGTTGTAGATGAACTCGCCAGAGGAAAGGATTCTTTGTGGCACCTGAGTCAATCAATAACCGATACCAACCAGACTCTTGGGCGCCGATCGTCGATTCGAATCGAGTTGCGAGGGCCTTGGGAGTAGAGCCAGTTGTACTGCTGATTTCATCAAATTTCTCTGAAGAATAGTAGTTTGTGATATCGTGGTCCTCAGAAACCCGAATTGCTACATCAATCGTGAGTTCATATAGCTGCAGTTGCTGATCCATCTCAAAGCGTCCAAACATTGATGATATCTCATGCATCAGCTCCTGTACTTTCTGGAGGTCTCCCCGTTGACTATCTCTCACAGTCACGTATGAGCCATTCCCCAACCCGTCAAGAGTAGCATCTGAATTGTAGAGCACCTCTACTCCTCCGCGTTCGGCGACCTTAGGAGGTGCCTGCATCGCCTCGCCGATCTGAACGTCAGACCCACCGAGAGTCAACTGGCGGCGTGACATATCAGTGGTTGAAAAGCCTTGATCGGAGAACCAATCAACCACAGCATTCCGATCTACGGGATTTGGATACTCGAATATTGCACCCAAGGCCGCATTTCGAGGTTGGATGTTGGTCATATGGCTACTGTTTTGTTCGACGGGTGTAATAACTTCTCGCCACAAATCAAAGCTCTCCCGTACCTTCATCGTATTTCTATCTACTGATAGGATCCTGCATTAGTAGGTTATTGACACTATAAAGGGCAGGGAACAATCATTAATTCGCTCAGTGAACGTCTGTGTCACGGGATTTGGCACTCTTCAGAAATCGGTATTTTGGGTGCTTTACCGTTGTTGACCTATGGTGAAAGTCGAGGGCAGGTGGTCAGGTCATGTGTAACTACGCCGTCGATGTCACCGTTTCACGGATCAGCCCCACTTCGGCGGCGACGAGACAGAGCGCCGCCAAGGCTCGCACCGGGACGAGATCAACGCCACCGGTCCACGCGCCAGCGCCAAATAACACGAGCGCGAGCGAAATCGCGACGAGAGCCAAGAGCTTCCACCCACTCACGTCGGGCTCGTAGAAGTGTTCGAGGACAGGGTAGGCGAGAAAGCCCGCCGCGCCGGCGAAGAGCATGACATAGTTGACGAGTGAGAGGACGTCAGTCATCGCTGTCCTCCTGGTTGGTATCTTGTGCGGCCTGCCACCCGGAGAGCGCGCCACTCGCCGCCGAGGCGAGTTGCTCCCATCGCGACCGCGCGATTTCGACGCCGAATAGTGCGGAGAGAATACTCGCGAAGATAGTGATGTGGTTGCCAGTGAGCTGTGCTGTCGTCGGGAAGAGGACGTCGGCGAGCAACGCGATGGCGAACGCCGCTGCGAAGACCAGCCCCGCTAACGCCCGTGCTTTTCGAAGTCGCATTCATGAGTCTCTGAGGGTTCTCGGTTGCCGCGACGGCCCCTCTCACGTCGCGGGTCACAGGTGCTCGCCCTGCTCAGGAGGTGGAGTAGGGTTTAGGGCAGTGGAACTTGGAAAATTGTGTAGTTGTGGGTCGCGGGGTTGTTGCCGGAGGTCTCTTTGAAGATAACTTGGGTAGTACTCGACCCATCGTGTGTCTTTTCGTATGTTACAGACCCCGTCTCAGTTGACGCTGGGCCGTGCGAAACCAAAAGATTCGACCCGCCAACGGGGGTGTTGATCGTCGTTTTCCCACCGGCGGTGAGAGACACTTGTCCGCTTTTGATAGGTCTGAGGCCAGACAAAAGCCACTCTTGGTTCTTTGGATCTTTGGTATATGGATAGTCTTCGGCGTCGTTGAAGTGGAGATAGGCATCCCAGCCCTTACCACCGAAAGCATTGTCTACTCTGATGTCCTCGAGTAAATCATCGAATGACTACTAGTTCATTGCCGCTGTACATTAGCCGATTACTGTGTCCTACTGTTCGACTGTCTGCCACCCGTCAGGATGGGCTTTGAGGCCGCTGATATTGTTGACGATGGCGGAGACAACGGCATCCCGGTCTGTCTGAGTCATACTATCTGGGACCCGAAGCGCGATGTGTCGGTTGTGCCCGGGGATGATGCGCTGCACCCGGACCCAGTTGTTCACAGCCCCATCAAGATATGTTGCGAGCGTTTCGTGACTGGTTGCCTCAGCGGGCAGTTGAGACCCACCGTCGGGGATGAATTTCTGCTGTTGCATCACACGACCTCCGACGGCTTAATCGCCACCCGGAGATACCATGGTTCGAGCTTGTCACCATTCCCATTGGACTCGCAGTAACAGTAGTTAGGGTCCGGGTCCCGTGTGTACCCAAGGGTTTGGGATTCCTGCGTTGATGCATTCCGGTGGTAGAAAGTCGTCTCATCGGCGTCGAAATCACAGACGACCGTTAGCCACCACGTGTCTCTGACACTCGATGGGATCGTGGCTGGTGCTGATGCAACCACTCCACCAGCATTCCAAATTTCGAATTGCTCGGTCTCTAAATTGAGACCGAACCCACGGTTGCTTGGGGTCCCGTGTCCAATGGTCAACGTGTCATTGACAGGTAGGGCAGATTGCAGGTGATAAGCAAAATCGTACCGGACTCGTTCAGCGGCGGTTTCGTCGAGGTTCGGGAAGCCAGCGATATATCGTAACGCCGCAGAATCACCCGCAGTCGTCCCAACCTCTATTCTCGTCCCAGATTCGAATTGGCTCACCGTAGCACTGCCAGTAGTGACCGTTTTGACTTGGCTGGGGAGTGCATTGATAAGCAACTCTTCTCCCCCAAAGATTCCTGCATTCCCGTTTACGTCCCATTTGTTCGGTTCTGCTTGATACACCATCAGTTACCACGCTCCGTAGTCTGAGTGCTGTTCATCTCGCTGCTGGTCGTTGTGTTGTCTCTCATCAGTTACCATCCTCGAAGTAGTAGCGGCCTTCGTCCTCGACGAAGAACTTCGTTCCCGCTTCGAGGGTGTCGGGAACGTCACTAAGCGTCTGATACCGTGGGAACGTGATTGCTCGCTCCGCTGTCAACGACCCGACGGTGTAGTCCGCCGTTCGATTGATGCTATCGTCGACGGTACCCGCTGCAGTGTCGACCGTCCCGATCTGCAGCGACGGTTGAGCCGGTGCATCGGCCTGGACGACGACGTCGTTCGGTGCGATATCGTAGTAGACGCCGAGTTGGGAGGCCGCCGGGATGTCGATGCGGTCGTCTCTCTTCCGGGCGGCGACGTCGACGAGATACACCTTGCCGTCGTGTGTGATCGTCAGTGACCCCGGGTCGACACCGAGGGTATTGTCGGATGCGAGATCAAGGGTGACCCCCTCGATCACGTAGTTGTTCTTATCCGCTGGAATGCGGCGATGCTCCTCGCGAGCCGTGTTCGTATTCGGTATGATCTGTAGGTTGTCGGTCGGCATCGGTACTCCCCGAATAGGTGCTCGCACACGCCGTCGGAGCGCGGGCGTGGGTCATCGCGAGGTCGCTCAGTTGCCGTCCTCGAAGTAGAATCGACCCTCGTCCTCGACGAGAAACCTCGTCCCCTTTTTGAGGTCGTTGGGGACAGCATCGAGCGTCGCGTACGTCGGATACGTCAGCGCCCGCGTTGCCTCCAGGTTCTCGAACGTACCGTCTGGCTCGCGGTTGACTTCGGTCTCTGGTGGCGTTGCCGTCGGGTCGACGGTCCCGAGTTTGAGGTTCGGGAGCGCTGGCGGCGTGTCATCGGCGTCGACGTGGATCGTGACCTGGTCGTTCTTCGTCGACGACGCGTGGTCGACGTCGATCTCCAGGAAGATGTGGTTCTCCCCGCCGGAGTCGACGAGCGTCACGGTTCGCTCGTCTGGGTAGACGTGGTAGCCTCGAACGCCATCGAGGATGGTCGCATACCCGGCAGAAATCGTCGCCGTGCCGTCGCCGTTGTCGGTGAGCGTGAGTCCCCGGACGACGTGGTCCATGATGTTTGGCCGACCTGAGACACGTGAGAGCGTGTCTTCAGTGAGCGCGTCGTTCTGCTCGAAGAGGATCTCGTCGGCCATGATTCAGAACAGGATGAGTGCGTTCGTGAGCTGGTAGTCGTCCTCGCCAACTACGACGAACCGGTCCTCTTGGGGCTCGTAGAACCGCACGCTCTGGTCACTGGTGACGATCACGTTGTACGCG
>NZ_JBZRPK010000553.1:0-7268 GCF_058382125.1 Haloferax sp. s1 | reverse complement strand
CCCCTCTGTGGTGTGTCCTATGGTGGTGATGGTAATTGCGTCGCGATGCTGTTAGGCAGACGTGACCATGACCGTCCCGTCGGCCCAGACGGTCACGTCACAGGCAGCGTACCGAAACCGGACTCGCCCGCGTGCAGAGCCTGCCGACCCACGCCCAATCTGCTCGCCCGACGCTGGTTCCCGGGACAGCGGGGCGAACAGTCGACTGAGCGCATCCGGGTCGATGGTTTCGGAGAGCGGTGGAAGCTCAGAAACGTCTTCGTCCAGTAGTTGGGCGGTCGCCGAAACGACAGTCACAGCGAGTGTGTCTTGTCCATCCCAATCATGTCGAGCGACAACCTCTTCGCTCGTGCCAGTGTTCCATCCCACATCATTGCCCTGTAATACGCGAGTTTCGTCCATGGTTCGGTTCGCGTCGGCGAGATGCCGACATCTACCCTGTCGGCAGTTGTGGATATATCGCTCCCTGCTATCCAACTAGTGGTGTCTCCTGTGACGACTCTATTCACCTAGAGTCCTGATTGAGAAACAATTGGTAACACGCCTCATTCGAAGACGTGTTCGACAAGCTTCCGTTCGGCGGCGCGAAGGTGGTACTGGAACGTCGGCGCGCTGATGTCGAACGTCTCGGCAAGCGTCTCCGCCGTACTGCGACGCGGCCACTCGTAGAATCCCGCGAGGTGTGCCGCCCGAATCGACTCGTACTGGCGGTCCGTCCACGCATCGCGTATCTCGGAGACGAACGTCGCCGGTGACGTGGCTCCTTCGGTACAGGTCCGACGAGACAGGAGGCTCGTGCCGGGGTAGTTCGTATCGAGTGCGTCGACGAACGACCGGACGCGAATTCGCTCCGGAACTTCGACTGTGAGCGTGGTCTGTGTTCCTGACGCGTGCAGTGCGCAGAGCGTTGCCTCGGAGGCGTACAGTGTCTCGAATAACGATTCTCGCGGAAGACGAAGTTCGAATAGATGTTCTGACCCATCCGTCGAGAGTTGTCTGACACGAGTCGCAACGTCCCGTCCCGCATCGGCCACGTCGTCGGGGGCTGCGTCGGTGACGATAAACGCGATGACGGAGCCATCCGACTGCGGGATGACTCCAGTGAGGTTCACCTCGTGGCCGACGCGCTGAGCGAGACGGGTGAGTGAGAGTCGGTCGCCACCGAGTTGGACTTGGAGTTGTGTCTGTCGTTCTGTCAGCATGGCATCGGCGCGATTCGTCGCGGTGATGGCGTAGCCTACGGTCTCTCCGAGTTCCGTGAGGAGGCCGTCTTCGTTCGCGATGGTCTCCTGTTCGTTTGCGTGGACGACGAACAACGCTTCGACCCGGTCGTCGGCAACCGCGGGGATGACTGCAATAGACCGGAATCCGTAGGCGAGCGCATCGCCTCGGTGGTCCGCCCATGCGAGGTCGTCGAGCACGTCGTCGACGGTCTGTATCTCACCCGTCTCGATGGCGTCGGTGAGCAGACCGAACAGCGGTGCGTTCGTCGCTACCTCACCGAGTCTATCTATGTAGGCGGCATCCGCTCCGTGTACGGTGTCTGGCGGTGGCCGGAACTCGTCGTCGACCTCGCTCGCTTCGGCGTGCCAGACGACGCTGTAAGGGGCTGCATCGGCGAGATGCTCGGACACGGCGGAGAGTGCCTCGCCACGGGTTGGGGCACGAATGAGCGACTGAATGACGTTTCGGATAGTCGTGTTTATCCGGTTGAGTTTCGTGAGCGCCTTGTTCTGTCTGGCAAGTCGCTTGTCGCGCTCGCGTAACTCGGTTTCTGCGTCGATTCGCTCCAGTAACTCTTCGACGGTGGCAGACAGCAAGTTCACGAGTTCGACGTCGACCTCGTTCGGGGCGACGGTTCCCGGATGGCCGGTGACGAGGACGCCGTGTCGACCGAGTGGCGCAGCGATAACTTGTTCTGCGCCATCGACGACATCCCCGCCCAGTATCACCTCGACAACGCGAACCTCGCCGGTGACGAACGCCTCCCAGACGCCGCCGTCGCTGATACCGCTACTGGGCGGCTTCTCACCCAGACCCGACCCCTCCTCGCCGACGCGAGTGAGAGCGGTTCGGTCCTCGTCGAAGACGAACAACTCAGTTCGAGCGTCGCCGAGTACCTCGTCACAGGTTTCGACGGCGGCGTCGAGAACCGCCTCCCGGTTGGTTGCACTCATCATCTCACGTGTTCGTTCGTGAAGTGTCGCCAGTAACTGCTCGTAGCGGTGTCGTTGCGTCACGTCGCGAAGCACGCCGACCGACCCGACTTCTTCGCCGTCGACGACGAGTGGTGTCCGGTGGTTTTCGACCCGAACCACGCCGTTGTCGGGCGTCTCTAGCTCGAACTCGACTATCTGCGTCGATGTCGCCACAAAGGCGTTATCACTGCCGTCGGTTGGGTCGTCGCCGTCACCGCCGTCGGTTGGGTCGTGGGTTCCGACGATGTGACTCGCAGGCGAGCCAATGACCTGCTCGCGCGTCAGTCCCGTGAGACGCTCGAACGCGGGGTTGATGGCGGTGAACCGTCCGTCGGCGTCGATCGCGTATACCGCGTCGGCGACGGCGTCCACCATTCGGACGTACTGCTCGGCCGCTGCTTCTCGTTCCTGTTGTTCGAGGCGGTCGCGATGGGACTGTCTAAAGCGGTATTCCGAAAGCGCTCGCTGGACACGAGTGGCGACCCGCGACAGCGTTTCGGGGTCGTCGTACACGACATAATCCGTCGCGCCCGCGTCGAGAACCCGCTTGGCGACGCGCTCGTCGTCGGTCGCAACGACGACTGGAACGTCAAGTCCGTGTTCGCGAATATTGCGGGTAAATTCGGCTTCGTCACCGTCTGCGAGCGGGACAGCGAGGACGACACAGTGGATAACCGACGCTGCATCGAGAAGCTCCGCGTAGGCAGCGAATCCGCTTTTGACGTGGCGGATGGTTGTGTCCTCGGAACGTGAGTCGAACGACGATTCGAGGGAATCCACAAAACCGCCGTCGTCACTTACACAGAGAACTTCGGCTGGCGGTGACACAATCGAAGTACGACCGTGTCCATGATAAGGACTCCCACGAACTTCACCGCGCTTGTGTCAGTCAGATTTCCACTCGCTGAGGTCCAGAACCATGATATAGGCGTCTTCCCCGTTGCCGTAGTAGCCGGGAATTCGACGGGCGGATTCGAAGCCGACGCTCCGGTAGAGCCGTATCGCCGGGTCGTTAGAGACGCGAACTTCGAGTTTGACGACGGTCGCTCCTGCGATGGTCATCGCCGCCAGTGACTGTACGAGTAGTCGCCGACCAAGTCCGTTTCCGCGGGCGTCTTCTCGGACCGCGAGGTCCTTGACGTGGCCGATATCGTTGCCGTGGTTCGGCATCACGTCGGCGACGACGTAGCCGAGGACCTCGTTTTCGCGAGTCGCCACAAGGAATGCGGGTTCGTCGACGAATAGCTCGAACGCCGAGTATGGCCACGGCTCTGAGAAACACGCCCGCTCGATGCGGAGCACGTCGAGTAAATCGGCGCGGTCAGCTTGCCGGATGACCACGTTGTCGGCGAGTGCGTCGTCGAACTCCCTCACATTCGGCGGTATGTGACGGTGATGGAAAAGCACGCGGCTTCGCTCGTGTGTGAGTTACGGTCGAATATCGTTTGTAATCGGTCGAATGAATGGCGCTCACCGAGTCGAATGAATGGCGCTCACGGTGCGGCCGCTCACCGGCCGAAAAACGTGAGAATGTTGGGTGTGGACTTAGTCGTCCGCGGGGGCAGCGCCGCCCTCAGCCTGCTGCTTCGTGAGGGTGAGCTTGCCACCGGCCGCGAGGATGTTGCGCTCGCGTTCGGATGCGTGGAGTTCCGCCGTTGCTTCCCAGTCGTCGTTCACGCGGATGGTGAACTCTTCCTGACCGGATTCGACTGCGGCGGCCACGTCGTCGACGATTTCGACCTCGTCGCCCTGTTCGATCTTCGCGTACGTCTCCTCGTCGATGGAGAGAGGGACGATACCGAAGTTGAACAGGTTCGCCTTGTGGATGCGAGCGAACGACTGCGCGAGGACGGTCTCGATGCCGAGGTACATCGGACACATCGCGGCGTGTTCGCGGGAGGAACCCTGACCGTAGTTCTCGCCAGCGACGAGAACACCGGAACCGGCTTCCTTGGCGCGCTGTGCGAACGTCTCGTCGACACGCGAGAGCGTGAAGTCCGAGAGGCGCTCGATGTTCGAGCGGAACTTGAGGATGTCGGACGTTGCCGGGATGATGTGGTCGGTCGTGATGTTGTCCTCCATCTTCAGGAGTGCCTCACCCGAGATGTCGGCACCGAGCGGGTCCTGCAGTGGGACTTCGCCGATGTTCGGTCCCTTGATGAGGTCGTCGTCGATGGCGTCTTCCGCGTAGATGAGGTCCGTCTTGGAACCGTCGTACTCGTCGGGAAGCTCGACGCCGGGCGCTTCGAGGTCGTCGAGTTCGTCGGCGAGGTCGCGCGGGTCGACGATTTCGCCCTTGAGTGCTGCGGCAGCAGCGACCTGCGGCGAGCAGAGGTAGACGTTGTCGTCTTCGATACCGGAGCGACCCTCGAAGTTGCGGTTGAAGGTACGCAGGGAGATGGAGTCAGAGGCGGGCACGTGGCCGATACCGATACACGGTCCACAGGTCGCCTCGGAGACGTTGACACCGGCGGCCATCATCTCGGCCGTCCAGCCTTCGCGGGCCAGAATCTCGCCGGCCTGCTTCGAACCGGGTGCGACAATCATTTCGAGGTGCTTTGCGACTTCGCGGCCCTCGAACATCTTCGCGGCCGGGAGGATGTCCTCGTAGCCACCGTTCGTACAGGAACCGACGAGGACCTGCTCGACCTTCTTGCCGGCGACTTCGCGGACGGGCACGACCTTGTCGGGCATCGACGGGCAGGCGATGAGCGGTTCGAGGTCCGAGAGGTCGATGACGATTTCGTCGGCGTATTCCGCGTCGTCGTCGGCCGTCAGCTCGACGTACTCGTCGCCGCGGCCCTGGCGTTCGAGGTAGTCTTTGGTCTTTTCGTCCGTCTCGAAGATGGACGAGGTCGCGCCGAGTTCCGTCCCCATGTTGGTGATGGTCGTGCGCTCGGGCACGGAGAGCGATTCAGCACCGGGGCCGGAGTATTCGAAGACCTTGCCGACGCCGCCTTTGACGGTCTCGCGGCGGAGCATCTCGAGGATAACGTCCTTCGCAGAGGACCACTCGGGAAGCTCGCCTTCGAGGCGAACGTTGACGACTTCCGGCATCTCGACGTAGTACGCGCCGCCACCCATGGCGACGGCGATGTCGAGACCACCTGCACCGATGGCGAGCTGGCCGAGACCACCGGGAGTCGGCGTGTGCGAGTCGGAGCCGAGGAGCGTCTTGCCGGGTGCGGCGAAGTTCTCCTTGTGGACGTTGTGACAAATACCGTTACCGGGTCGGGAGAAGTGGGCACCGTATGTCCCGGCCGCGGAACGGAGGAAGCGGTGGTCGTCCGTGTTCTTGAAGTCGAACTGGTAGGTCTGGTGGTCACAGTACTGGGCTGCGAGTTCGGTCTGGGCCTCGTCGAGGTCGAGTGCCTCGAACTGGAGCCACACCATCGTCCCAGTCGTGTCCTGCATCAGGACCTGGTCGATTTCGATTCCAATTTCCTCTCCGGGGGTAAGTTCGCCCTCGACGAGGTGGTCCGAGAGAATCTTTTCCGTGAGCGTCTGTCCCATAACAGGCGAATGTCGATGGCCCTCGGATATAAATCCCGCGTACTTCCCTATCTTCGAACGTGAAGGATACCGCCGTCTCCGGGTTTCTAGCGTCTAAGGACCATTAAACTCCTTGGTGGTTCTTCCATGATAACCGTCCCCGAGGTTTATGTGTTGACTCGGGTTTCGCTACTGTTTTTGGCCCCCCCAACGCTGACCAATTATGTACCGCGCTGGCTCCTTCGTCGCACAGCATATCTCGCCAGTCACCGACGAACAGGTCCAACCCAATGGCGTGGACCTGACACTCGACTCGGTGCTCGAACAGGTCGAACCCGGCCGCATCGGTCGCGAGGGGAAGACAATCGGTGAGCGCCGCGAACTCGACCTCGCCGATGCCGATACGGAATCGTACCACCTCGAACCCGGTGGGTACGTCCTCCAATACGCCGAGACGGTCCACATCCCCGACGGACACGTTGGGTTCATCTACCCTCGCTCGTCGCTGATGCGGAACTCGTGTATGCTCAACACCGCCGTCTGGGACGCCGGCTACGAGGGCAAAGGGGAAGGACTGCTGCAAGTACACCACCCCATCGAACTCGAACGCGGCGCGCGAGTCGCGCAAATCGTACTCACGAAGGCGAACCACAACGAGACGTACGACGGGAGCTATCAGGGCGAACGAACCGACCCGACGCCCTAACGAACCGAACGACGGATAGTCCAGTCCCCCGGTCACCGTCTCGCCCCGAAAATACGGGAGAAGTAGTAACGTACTAGTTCTCCCGACGTTCTCGGTAATGACGAATTTGTTTCAAGTCACTGGCCGGTCTATTATTAGCTTGCGGAGGAGTAGTGTCCGGGCCGAGCGAGGGGCGACCTGAAGACCAATACCTCCGCACCTTCCTCCCGACTGCATTTTTCATTCGGTGAGTAGACGTGCTGCGCCATTCCGGTACGTATGGCCTTTTCGAGAGGCGTACCAATGTTCCCTGACCCAAAGGCACATTTACGCGCACACCTAAGTGCGTCCAATCACTGATGTCACGGAGTCCATCTCTCCCGGAACGCCCTCATCTCGATCTGGACCCCGAGATGTCGGATGCAGAGCGTCTCTCTGCACTCCGCCAGCACTTCGAACGCATGGTCGAGGTCAACCGAGAACTCACCCAGCGTCTCCAGACTGCTGACAACCGGCACGCCGAGTTGGTCGACGAGGTCGACCAGATGAAAGCACGCAACGAGGCCCTGAAGACGGCCTCGTACTACATCGCCACGGTCGAGGAGTTGACCGACAATGGCGTCATCATCAAACAACACGGCAACAACCAGGAAGTTCTGACCGAGTTCGCACCGAACCTACGCTACGACGACATCGAGCCCGGCGACCGCGTCGCCATCAACGACTCGTTTGCCGTCCAGACCGTCCTCGACGACGAGACGGATGCGCGGGCGCAGGCGATGGAAGTTGTCGAGTCGCCCACCGTCTGCTACGCCGACATCGGCGGGATCGACGAACAGGGTCGCGAAGTCCGCCAGGCGGTCTGATAAACACCCGCCAAACCCCACGAGGTC
>NZ_JBZRPK010000554.1:0-7281 GCF_058382125.1 Haloferax sp. s1 | reverse complement strand
GTGCTGAGGATCGAGTATTCGACTCACTCCTGTTAATCGGCCCCCTCCTAATCGTGATAATCACTGTTTTCCACCGGTCGCTAGTTACCGAGTTACTTGCGACGGCATATATCGTAGTGTTCGTCACGTACATCCTGTATCAAGGATACCATTCCCAGAGCCGCAACCAGTAGTTGCCAAACCATACTTGTCCTCATTTTGATTTGACTCCTTTCTCCGCTACGGTCGATACAGTGTAACGAAAGAAGTCTCTACATAGTGTTTGTCACCCTTCTGAAACCTCTACAGACCGATTGGTATGATCGCGCGCGCACGAGAAGTATATATCTGCTAGTGCTCACAGGAAGACCTTAGTGTACGATTATGTAGAATAGAATCGTAGATAGGTACACCAAATCACAGATATGCAGGCCAAGGCCAGGCTTTACAGGGCATCTACGACGGGGGTTTCGCTCGAAGGTACGATGTCCGTCGTTGCTGTCGGCGGATTCGCGTTGAGGCCAACACAGCGCTGACGCGAATTCAAAGTCGCAAGACCCGACGAGTTACATGAAGTCCGCGATGCCGGACTGTTTGTTTTTGTCGTTCTGCACCCACTTTTTCTGCGCCGAGTGGTCAAACCACTCGGCTCGAAAACCTGGAGGAAAAACCGCAGCGCCGAAGGCTACATGAAGTCCGCGATGCCGGACTGTTTGTTTTTGTCGTTCTCGAAGATAGATTCGAGCTTTGTTTTGAGCACTTCGAGGCGCTGTTTGGTGTAATCGCGGCAGTCGAACTCATCTGCCACCTGAATCGCCGTATCCATGTACTTGTTCACGGAACCCTGGTGAACCGTGAGGTTCACTCGGCCGCCACACTCGCGGCATTCGCCAGTGAGGGGCATCCGACGGTACTTTTCACCGCAGTCGAGACACCGCGTCTCCTGTCGTGAGAAGGCGCGGAGGTTCCCGATAAGGTCCGGCAGGAAGTGGTACTCGATGACGCGCTCGGCCACGTCGGTTTCGTCGACGGCGCGAAGCTTCCGCGCGAGGAACAACTGCGCGTCCATCTTGTCCATCATCGACCCGAGGGTCTTGTAGGCCGACAGGTCCGGACCGGCGGCAATGTCGGTCGTGTCGTGGGTGTGGTCGAACCCGGTGTACTCGCGGTCGGTTCCGAGGTACTCCTCGGCGATGGTCACTTCGTCCTCCCAGTCGTCCGGGTCTTCCATCCGGAGCGTCGCTTCGTAGAACTCCCGCGGGTACTGCCGGACGATGTCCATGTTGTGCGCCTCGTCGTCGATTTCCGAGGGGTCGATGCGCGAGGACATCACGAGGGGTGCGTCCATCTGCCCGCCACGTTTGTCGGGGAGATATTCTTTCGAGAAGTTGAGAAGACCGTCCATGAGGAGCATCACACAATCTTCGTCACCGTCGCATTGCCCGACGTATAGGTCGTTAGCAACGAGAGAGTTCGTCTCTTCGACAGTAAGACAGTACGTGTGTTCGATATCACTTTCGACGTATTCAGTAGACACGACCTCGTCAAGCCATATCTCTCCACCGTCAGACAAGAGGCGTTGGGTCCGAACGTCGATATTGTCGATTGCGTTCGAGAGTGTTGTTTCCTTCCGTGGGAGGTGGAACCCAATTTTGTCGGCGAACCGAAGTGCATTCTCCGACGTGATTTTGAGTACCCACGAGTCGAATTCGGGGACGGCATCGTAGAATTCCGCAACCGCACCAGACTGGGGAACCCGTCGCTCAGAGTAGGTCTTCGCAGCAATTCCGAACCGCTTGAGGGCAGCAACGAGATCTCGTTTGAGATCGTCGCTCACGGTGTGTGCACGAATTTCCACACGGTCACGAGAGGCACTACCATCACCCGAGAAGTACGCTGCGAGGAACGACCGAAGCACCGTACTCGGTCCAGACAGAATTGTGTCCGGAATCTGCTTGTCTCTCGCTCGTGCCCCCAGCTCAAGGATATCCGCGAACAAGGATTTGATGAGACGACTGGATATCGTGAGCTTCCACTCGTTCTCCTCGAACGCTTCGACCCCTAACGTCTCGTGCAGTGTTTCGGTGATCTGGTCGCGGGCGATTTCATCAGGGATGCAAATAGTCGTCTGGTAGAAGCTCCCCGGGTCTGCTCTCGTGAACCCTTCCGCGGCGTAGTACCCGAGAACAGTTCCGAACTCTTCGTCGATTGCGAGCGTTCGAGAGACAGTCGCGGTATCGCGTCGAACCCCCAACGAGATGTCGCTCGGAAGTGTTTCGACGACAGCGACAACATCACCAAGTAGCTCGACAAACACCGAGGCAGGAACACTGTCACGAGAAACCCAATTGTAGACTGTCGAATCACTGCACTCGAGTAGCTCGGCGGTTGGTTTTAGATACCCCGTATCTGCTGTATTCGCGTCAAAGAGCGTCTTGATACGTTCTTTTCTGAGCCCACGAACCATTAGATCCTCTGGCGGTATCGAATCACCAGCCAAGAATTCGGCGAGTAAGTCAATCTCTACTGGTTCAGCCTCGATTTCCATCGACTTCGGCGACGGAACATCGTCACCGACGGAGAGTTCGTGGGCCGGAACACGCTCGAAATCGTTGTCATTGGCCCGAATCATCGTGTGGTCGGGAGTGACAGTCAGTTCCCTTCCAGCACGAGTCTCGACTCGGACGAGTTGGTCGGGGGCGACGTGCTTGGATACCGCTTCGACTGTTTTGACAGTCTCATGTCCATCCCGAGTGAGAGACGGAACGTATACCTCGCCGTCGAGTTCCTGTACCAGCGTTCCGAAGTCGCCTGTCTCTGGGTCGTCGAGACGGTCTTCGACCAACGTCCGGATGTCGTCATAGTGCCAACAATCGGCTTCGTCCTTGTACCAGACTGTGGTATCTGGGTGGAAGCAATTCCGGCGTTTCGCGGCGTGGAAGTACGGATGCGCATACCCGACGGCGGCAGTCGTGAATCCGACAACTCTGCCGACGACGGCCGCGGACGTGTGCGGGGCCATCCCGAAGACGAGTTCGCCGTTGAGGGCGTCTCGCTCTTCGATTTCGTAGAAGCGGTCGACCCCGTAGAACTGCTCTAAGAGGTCGTCGACGAAGTCGGCGGTCTGCATCATGTGTTCCGCCGCGCCCGTCGAGAGGACGATATCCTGTACTTTGAGTTCGACCAGTTGGTCGTCGAACCGGAGGGGTTCGCCGTCGATGTCGGTCTCGTAGCCGAGTTCGCGGAAGTGGTCGGCCGTCACGTCGAGTTCTTCGGGGCGAACGGCGGTGACCGGAAGGTCAGTCATGTCGTAGCGGACGGTTCCGTCTTTGAACGACGACACGTCGTGTTTCGCCCGGAGGATGCCTTTCTCGATTGGTTCGGGCGTCTTGTTCGCAGACGTAAGTCCCTTGACACCCTTCAGAATCTTGAACGACGCTTCACGTTCGCCGACGCGTTCGAGGGCGTTTCGGTACTCGGTGTTCAGGTCGATTTCCTGCCACGCGGCGCTTTCGACTTCCCACTCACAGCGGTCACAGTAGACGCGACCGGATTCGTCGGGTTCGATGACGGTGCCGCAGTCGTCGCACTCGTAGTGCGGTTGAGTGTGGCCGCCGCAGTCAGAGCACTTGGATTTGAAGCCGAACGCACCGCAATCGGGGCACTTGCGTCTGCCGAGACGAACCGAGATTTCACCGCGCTTTCCCGACTCACCGCGGTGTCGGGCGGCATCGCCCACGTCGCGTTGGCTGCCGCCAGCCTCGCCGATGGGGAATAGTGTGTGAACCGCTGGCGAAAGGTCGCGGCGCTCGGACTTCTCCGGGCGACCCATCCGGTTTCCGATACGGGTCGGTGCGCGCTCGCGGACGGTGAAGGGTGCGACTTCGTTTACCGCCTCGGTGGCGTTGTCGCCGTCGTCCCACTCACGGACGCGGTCCGGGAGGTCAGCAAGTTCCCACGTTCGCTCTCGGTCGTCGGTCAAACCGAGAGAACAGGCGAGCGGTCGCCAGATGGGAACCCGAAGCGTCTCGTCCGTCTGTCGGTGCTCGACAAGAAGGTGTTCGAGCGCTTCGCGGATTTCGGGCGTATGTTCGAGAACGAGCGTTCCTTCTTCGCCACGTTCAGGTTCGTTGTCGGCTTGGAGCGCCGAAGTGGTTCCGCCGTCCACTTCGGCAGCGGCGATGTCACCGGCAGCGACGGCGTCGGCGAGCGCGTCGAACTGCTCGACCGAGATGTCGTGCCAGAGGTAGGTGAACTTCGGATGCAGCGGCGCGTCGAACTCGGTCGCCCACGAGAGGGCCTCTTCGACATTCGGGTCTTCGAGGTCGACGGTCGGGTCGTCTCGGAGCGCCTGCACGTTAGCGTCGGTCGCCTCGAAGTCCTGAATCCACCACTCGAAGACGTACGAGGCCGGTGCAAGCGGGTGGTTGTTCTCGACGAATTCGCCGAAGTTGACGAGGTACTCGCCGAGGTCGATGATTTTCTCGACCCCGTTTTGCAGTTCTTCGGCCTCCTCGGGGTCGTCGATGCGACGAACGTCGCCGTTGGCGAGTCTGACCGTCGGCCCCTCGATGGAGTCGACGGGGACGACACCACCGGCTTTGCCGGGGCGTTCGGTCTTGATTTGCGTCCCCGTAGCGATGAAGTCGTCGACGATGTGCATCGTCGCGGGATGGACGCCTGCGGTTGCGAATCCGTGGTTACGGGCGCGGCCGTAGCGGAGTCGGAAGCCGCCGGGGGCCGAGGGGTGGCCGAAGACCGGACGGCCCGCGATGAGGTCGCGGAGGAACTTCGTCGCGGGTTCGACGCGAGTCGGGCCGTCCATGGCGTCCGAATCCGCGTCTTCGTCGGCGTCCGATTCGGCTTCGGCATCAGATTCGGTTTCGTTCTCACCGTCCTCGTCGTCGGACGGTTCGTCGGCTTTCCCATCTTCGTCGCTATCTTTCCCGATGGTGCCGTCGATGAGGTCCTGAAGCCACGGCCAGTCGACCTCGTCGAGTTGGCGGGTGTAGCGCTGAATCTTCGGGGCCTTGAGAGCAATCCCCTCGGCCATAACGAGACACATCCCGCCGCGGGAGGAGTTGGTGTCGACGCGTTCGAGGTCGCGGAACCCCGAGACTTCCTCGTCGCCGGTCGCCTCGCCGTCGAGCATGATGGGCATGTTCTCGGCGATAAATCGGGTTTCCTTGTCCTTCGGCGAGTACTGAAGCCCGGTTTCCTTGTCGTAGAGATTGATTTCCTCGACGTAACGTTCGACCTCGTCGGTTCGCGCTTTGTACTCGTCGATACCAAGCAGCGACCGGGCGTAGTCGGCGACGAGCACGGAAAGCGCCTGTGCGGTCCCGCCCGCAGAGCGAATCGGACCGGCGTAGTAGACGTTGACGAACTCGGTTCCGTCGTCGTTTTCGAGAATCTCCACGCGGTCGATTCCCTCGATGGGAGCAGCGACCACACCCTCGGTGAGGAGGGCAACGGCAGTTCGAACCGCGCCCTCGACTTTGCCCTCGCGGGAGTCGTAATCGCCGACGTTGCCGTCGACGAAGTCGGTCACGAGTTCGAGTGCGGCTTCCTCGCGAGACATTTCGCCTTCGAGTTCACGGACGCGTGCTGCGACCCCATCGATACCGAGAATGTTCTCGACGCGGTCGGCCATGTCCTTTGCGACCGGAATCTCGACGTCGGTCTTTGGGTCGTATCCCGTCGCCTTCGCGGTGCGGGCGAGGTCGAATGCCTCGTCGAGTCGGTCTTCGATGCGCTCGAAGTACTGGGAATCCTCCTCTCGCACGTCTACAACCAGAGGTCGAGGTCGGTTACGTTGTCGTGTTCACGTTCGAGTGGCTCGTCGAACGCACGGAGATACACTTCACCGGCGAAGACGGTCGCCGAGTCGAGGTGACCCGCGAGCGACTGCCCGCTTCGGCGAGAGAGTACCGCATGCGTGTGTGCGAACGGTTCGCCGTCGAGAAGCGAAACGTTACCGACGCAGGTGGCGACTTCGAGTGGTTCGTCGAACGTGACAGACTGGTACTCCTGGTCCGTCTGGTCGTAGAACCAGATTTCGGCGTCCTGAACGGCACCCATGGCGTTGAACCACGCGGACTCGATGTCCTCTCGGGCACAGAACTCCTCTATCTCTTCGCGCCAGTCTGCCCCGTGTTCGAGGCTCGCGAGGTACTCCTCGCTCACCGTCACCGCTCGAGCGTTCATGCAATGTCTCACGAGTGAGTCGGACTAAAATGTGAATGGTCTCAGTCGCCGGTTGGTGAGGCCGGCGAGGTCGTCGAAAAGGCCGGGCGATTATCGCCAGTTGTCGAGTGCGAGTGCGTCGGCTACGTCTGCAGCGAGCCACGCGTCGTCGCGGGAGATATCCGCGATAATAAGACGCTGGCCCGTCTGGGTACGATCCACCGAGGCCATAACCTCGGCGCCCGAGTCGTCGACGGAAGCCGTCGCATCCGGCGTCATGTATGATACATAGTGTCACCCCTATATAAGTTGCCCGAAACCACAGTCGGAGAGGTCGATTCGGTCCCACGATTCTGTCGTCTCAAAAACTGGTTTAAAAAGTAAAATGAACGGGAGATTACCTCTCTTGGCAGAATTCGCCGTTTAAGTGGGGACTACCATCTTCCACGATACACCCTATCAAACAAATCGAATACGGTAAGTTTATCCAAAAGGGCTCGGAACGTGGTTTCGAATGCCAGACACTAACAAACTCTCGCGTCGCCGTTTCCTGAAGGCAACGGGTGGGGCTGCTACGGCCGCTGCCCTCGCCGGTTGTACCGGCGGCGATGGTAGCGAAGGAACAGAGACCACCGATTCCGAGACCGGAACGGGACAGACTGGCGGTGGGGAGACCGAGGGAGACATCCTCAAGTACATCAACTCGACGGTTACGACTCTGGACCCCGTCGCGATGACGGACGAAGCGTCGAACCACGTCGTCACGAACATCCACCAGGCGCTCGTCCACTACCCGAAAGGCGAAGCGCGCACCGAAGCCCTCCTCGCATCCGACTACTCTGTCTCTGAGGACGGGACCGAGTACACGTTCACGCTGAACGATGCGACCTTCCACGACGGCTCTACGGTCACCGCAGACGACGTCATCTACTCCTGGGAACGCCTCGCTGGCTCCGAGCACACTCGCCGTGCGAGTTTCCTGCTCGACACTCTCAGTGTCGTCCACGAAACCGAGACGACGACCAACGGCGAGGGCGAAGAAGTGGAGACGTACAAGCCCGGCACCCTGGGTGTCGAAAAGGTCGACGAAAAGACGGTAAAGGTCAAGCTCTCTTC
>NZ_JBZRPK010000555.1:0-7313 GCF_058382125.1 Haloferax sp. s1 | reverse complement strand
GGAAATGTGCGGTTCCAGTGCGTCGTACTCGTACGGAAGTGGGTCGAGTTCGTAGTCAGACATTGGAAGTTCCACTTGGGACGAAGGTCTGTACCTACATGTAGTTTCGCTGAAGGCGATTTACGTAGAAATTTTGATATATGGTGCGAGCGTAACGAACGCCACAGACCAAGCCCCAAACACTTCAAACATTTTAAAATTTGTAGAATTTTTAAAATTTCCACAAACTCCAAGAAATGCACAAACGGTAGTACACACTTTCACACGACACAGTACAGACACCACCACACAACAAAGACAGAAATGGAACTCGTCGGCAGTCGAGTTATGCGTCGCGTTCGGGACGGTACTGTTCAAGTTCGGACTGAACTGCACCCCACGAAATCGGAGGCTCGAACTCGTTTAGTGTTGCACGGAACGACGCGAGGTGTTCGTCGTGCTCGTCCACCCACTCGGGCTGAGCGAGTTCATCGAGTCGGTCGCCGAGTTGTTCGACACGTGAATCGAGTTCGTCGAGTCGTGCTGCACCGTCCTCAAGCCCGTCGTCGTCTACGTCCGCTCGGGCCGCCATCTCGCGGAGGTCGACGAGTTCCGCACGAACGTCGTCGACGAGAAGTACCGAGACGTGGTATCGAAGCATCGAATCGAGCCAATCGTCCGCGTTGTCGTCTTTGTCGGCCACTCGCTCGACGCTCTGTTCGAGGTCATCGAGAGCGTATTCGAGGGCATCTACGTCGGCGTCGACTTCGCGCACGCGAACGTCGTGATTCGAAAGCCAGTGTTCGAACTCCTCGATGTTGAGTTGGATATCGTCCGCACGCGCAGTAAGTGTCTGTGCTTCTGAAGCCGCGTGCCGAAGGCCGGTGACGACATCGTATATCGGAAGCGACGTACTGTGCCAGTGTGACAGCTCTTGCACAGTAGTGCCGAGTTCGTCGACGCGGTCGGTCACATTCGACACCTTCGAATCGAAGGTGGCGAGTCGAGACTGAACGGCATCAATCGACGCTGCGTCGCCGGCAGTCTCGCGGGCGTCCGAAAGTGCAATCGACGCGAGTTCGGCACGCGTCTCCGCTGTCGAGAGAATCATCGACGTATCTGTGACCGCTTCATCGACGCCGTCTCGCGTTACGGTTCCGTCTTCGGTCACGTGTTCGAGCACCGTGCTGACAGTTGCCGGAGAACGAGTCTCATCTTCTGCGACGATGGCGTCCGTCGCTGCAGATTTCGACAGCCCAATGATACTATCTCGCTTGTCTTCACTGCCCTTCTGGCCCATGATAGTGGTGTTTTCGCCGGGGCGTTATATTTTCTGTCGTATCGGTTATGGAATCATATATAGTCCAACGTACCGCTCTGGGAGGGTACCCTCCACCATGTTCAATAGTTATTGTTACGTGGAACTCTGATAGAACTAAAGTAGTATTATAAACGCATTTTATTTAAACCCGGGTCAGTCCAGGTGATGGCGCACGACTCTCAGAAGTTGGCAGACAGCGTATCACGGCGGGAATTCATCGTTGCATCCGGTGCTGCGGGCATTGCTGGCCTTGCCGGCTGTTCGGGCCAGACGGGGGACACGACGACCGAAGCACCCGCGACCGAAGAAGATACGAGCACGCCGGAAACCGAAGAGGAAACGCCGGAGTCCACGAGTGAACCGAGCGGGCCGAAGATGCTCACTGCGGAAGGTTCCTCGACGGTCTACCCTATCGCGAACAGAGGGAGTTCCTACTGGAACTCCAACGCACCGCCGAGTGACGGCGAATACTGGGGTTCGAGCGGCGAAGGAACCGTCCCCGGCTGGGAGGACCTCGGTGCGCCCGATATGCGTCTCGCCGACTACTTCGCGAGCCTCTACGGCTTCGAGCCGACCGAAACGCAGGCGAACCCGCCGTTCGCGACCAGTATCGGTCTGAGCCACTCCGGGACCGGCTGTAAGTCCGCCCGCGACGGTCTCGTCGACATCGGCAACTCCTCCGGACCGATCACGGCCGAACTCGGAATTAGCGAGGAGAAGGCCAAGGAGAACTACGTCGACCACGTCGTCGGCCGCGACGGCCAGCCTGTCGTCGTCAGCAAGGATATCTACGACGCCGGTGTCACACAACTCACGGGCGAGGAAATCAAGAAAATCTACCAGGACGACATCACCAACTGGAAGGAAGTCGGCGGTCCGGACAAGGAAATCTACGTCGTCGGTCGCGCGGAAGGCTCCGGAACGGACACCTCGTTCCGCCTGAACATGCTCGGCGATGCCGACGCACCGATGCCGGGTGTCGACACCCGGAAAGGCCAGAATCAGCAGGTCGCAACCGTCGTTCAGCAGAACGAAGGTGCCATCGCGTACATGGCACTCGCCTTCACCGGCCCGCAGGTCAAGCCGATTGCAATCAACTTCGAGGGAACGGTCTACAAGCCCGACAAGGACGCTAAGAACACTATCTTCGACAGCTCCTACCCGCTCAACCGTGACCTCCACCAGTACACGACCATCACGGAGGACACGCCCAGCGGCACCGACAAGCGCGAGGCCGCCTTCATCAACATGTTCCTGACCACCTTCGGCCAGAAAGTGTTCGTCGAGGATAACAACTACATCCCGCTTCCGACGAAGGACATCGAGGCCCAGAAGGACAAGCTGCCGGAACAGGCGTAAGCCCGGCCGCGACACGAAACGGGCCTGAACCGCGTTCTTTCCATTCATTCACGTTCCACCTATGACCATACTCCCACAATACGACGGTGCTGGCCTGCGAACGGCGGTACGGCGCGAGCTTCAGCGAGGTCGTGACTTCGTCGACGAGACCGAACCGGATGCACTCGTCACGGTCACTGTCGCTGCGGTGTCGCTTCTCGCTGCGTTCGTCGGGTTTTTAGCCGTCTCGTCGCTGACGGCCATTCCGTTTGCCGTGTTCCTCGTCGCGACGGGATACGGCTGGATTCGGCACCAAGAATTGACCGCACGCGTGCTCACGCTGACGACGACGATTTCGACGATTCTGATACTCGGGCTCATCCTCGTGTTCATCTTCGCCGAGGCGTGGCCGACAGTCGAGTACGCGACGATGACCGTGTTCGGGATTCCGATTCCGGGACTCCGGCTCTTCGTCGAGACACGCTGGAGCCCGGTCACGCCGCCGGTACGCTACTCGCTAGTCCCGATGATTCACGGGACGGTGCTCGTCACCATCATCGCAACCGCCGTGGCGGCCCCGCTCGGTGTGGCCGCCGCGCTCTTCCTCAGTGAGATTGCACCGCGAACCGTCCGCGAACTCGTCAAACCCGGCGTCGAGATACTGGCCGGAATCCCGTCTATCGTCTACGGATTCATCGGATTCACTATCCTCAGCCCGTGGGCGTCGGACCAGTTCGACATCGTCGGACAGGGGACCTACCTGTTCGTCGGTGTCGTCGTCGGCCTGATGGCGCTTCCGACGGTCGTTTCGGTGGCCGAAGACGCGCTCAACAGCGTCCCCGAGTCGATGAAAAGCGGCTCGCTCGCGCTCGGAACGACCGACTGGCAGACGATGACCTCGATTACGTTGCCCGCAGCGTTTTCCGGCGTCTCGGCTGCCGTCCTCCTCGGTGTCGGTCGCGCGATTGGTGAGACCATGGCCGCAACGGTGATGCTTCGCGGAAGTCCGGGGCTGACGAAGCCACTTTACAACGTCTTCTACGGGAACGACACGCTGACGTCGCTCATCGCGGCGAACTACGGCGACGCCGACGGACTCCAGCTTTCTGCGCTGTTCGTCGCCGGCGTCATCCTGTTCATCACAGTGTTGCTCCTCAGCGTCGGCTCACAGTACATCGAGACGCGCATGCGCCAGAAACTCGGAGGTGCCGAATAATGGCTGGGGCAGTCGAATCCACCCTCGTCAACGAAGACACGTCGGAAACGGAGGCAATCGCCGCAGGCGCGGTCGGCCTCGCGGCCATCCTGTTCGCCCTCTCACTCGCGGCGCTGTTCGACTTCGTGGCCATCACCGACCCAATCGCCGGAGTTCCGGTGGTCGTGCTCCTCGGCGGTCTACTGGTCGTCCTCGGCGGCGCAGTCATCACGTTCGGCGTCGGCTCCCGACTTGGCTACGTCGCCACGCAACCACGACCAAGTGCCGGAGTAATCACCTCAGCGGCGTTCGCACTCCTCTGGTTCGTCGTCGGCGGATTCGTCGCGTCGCAGACGCTCGGACTCGGCACAGTCGGTTGGTTTGCAGTTGCACTCGTGACCGGCGGTGTCGCGTTCGCTGGAACCGCACTCCCGAGAGAGGACCTCGGTTCGACGATACCTGCTGGCGCATTGGCACTCCTCGCTGGTCTCGTTTTCCTCGGTGGCGTTATCGACCCATCGTGGGTCTGGAGTCTCGGCTGGGAGCAACAGGCGTCGTTCAAGGCCGAGTTCGCAATTCCGGCCGTGACGGCGTTCTGTTCACTTCTCGCCGGGTGGGCGTCCGCAAAGGCCTACGGTGGATTCGGCGCTCGCGGCCGCCACGTCGGCGCGTACGTGCTCGTCTACATGAACGCGTTGTCCATCATCACGGTGTTGTTCCTCCTCGTCGCCTTCACGGTTCTCAAGGGGCTTCCGGGCCTGTTCAAGGGACTCACGCTGGGTCTCGGGGCTGGTCCCGAGACGACACTCTTTGGCGTGACGTTCAACCTCCCGGTCTCGTGGCCGTTCGTGATGAACGGCGTCGCACTCCTCAACGATGTCAACGGCGTGCTTCCCGCTATCGTCGGAACTATCTGGCTCGTCGTCGGCGCGGTGCTGTTTGCCGTTCCGCTCGGCGTCGGCGCGGCCGTCTTCATCACCGAGTACGCAGAGCGCGGGCGCTTCACGCAGGTGGTCGAAGTCGCCACGAACGGGCTGTGGAGTACGCCGAGCATCGTCTTCGGGCTGTTCGGACTCGCCTTCCTCGTTCCGCGTCTCGGAAACGGGAAGTCGTTGCTCGCGGGGATGCTCACGCTCGGATTCATGCTCCTCCCGCTCGTCGTCATCACCAGCCGCGAGGCGATGCTGGCGGTCCCCGACGAGTACCGAGACGCGAGTGCGGCACTCGGCGTCTCGAAGTGGCAGACGGTTCGAAGTATCGTCCTCCCGGCGGCGCTTCCGGGAATTGTCACGGGTATCATTCTCGGCGTCGGCCGCATCGCGGGCGAGACGGCACCGATTCTCTTGACGATGTCAGGGAGCGTCGCACCGCCCGGTAGCCAGACGGTCGACGTTATCGGTGGATTCGAGTTCACGGCGTCACCGCCGTTCGTGGACAATCCAGAACTTCTGAAGGCCACGTCGGCACTCCCGTACCAACTGTACTCTCTTATCACCGCGGGCGTCGGGCAGTCGTCCAACATCGGCAACATCGAACAGTTCCGATGGGCGACGGCGCTCATCCTGCTCGTCGTCGTTCTGAGCTTCTACGCGGTAGGTATTGCGACCCGGTACTACTTCCGGCGGAAACTGCAGCACGAGTGAACACATGAGCGAAACCACCCAGACGACGGACGACGGACAGCAGACAAACGACGGACAGCAGACAAACGACGGACAGCACGCAACCGGCCAACCGCTCGAAGTCACGAGCGGCGAGACGCGAGAGAAGACCCGAGAGGAGTGGGTCGAACACGAGTTCGAAGGCGAAGCCAAACTCACCGTCGAGGACCTCGACGTGTACTACGGCGACGACCACGCGCTAAAGGGCGTCTCGATGGAGATTCCAGAAAACAGCGTCACGGCGCTTATCGGTCCCTCCGGCTGTGGGAAATCGACGTTCCTCCGGTGTCTCAATCGGATGAACGACCGCATCAAAGCGGCAAGTATCGACGGCTCGGTCGCGCTCGACGGCGAGGAGATTTATCAGGACGGCGTCAACCTCGTCGAACTCCGAAAGCGCGTCGGAATGGTATTTCAGTCGCCGAATCCGTTCCCGAAGAGCATCCGAGACAACATCTCGTACGGGCCGCGGAAACACGGTGACCTCGACACCGGAATGCTTGCAAACCTCCTCGGTCGAAGCGACGACGACGCGGTCGACGAACTCGTCGAGCGCTCGCTTCGACAAGCCGCCCTCTGGGACGAAGTTCGAGACCGACTCGACGACAACGCGCTCGGACTGTCCGGCGGGCAACAACAGCGACTCTGCATCGCCCGTGCGCTGGCGACCGACCCTGAGGTCCTGCTTATGGACGAACCGGCGTCCGCCCTCGACCCCATCGCGACGTCGAAAATAGAGGACCTCGTCCACGAACTCGCCGAGGACTACACGGTCGTCATCGTCACCCACAACATGCAGCAGGCCGCGCGTATCTCGGACCAGACGGCAGTGTTCCTCACCGGCGGGGAACTCGTCGAATACGGAGAAACCGAACAGGTGTTCGAAGACCCAGAGAGCCAGCGCGTCGAAGACTACATCAGCGGAAAGTTCGGATAGACCGCGCCCGCGACACGAGAGCGCCGCCTCGTCCCCGACGAACTGACGTGACGGCACCCTCCGACGACCTGCAGGCGGCAAACGGCCGGTCGGCGGCGTCTCTCGTTTTCCTCTCGTCTCTCGATTCCACGAGATTGTAGGAGTAGGCGTCGCCGAAGAACTGGCAATTGAACAACAAAAACACGGCATACTCGAAAACAATGGAGACACGCAAGATTCAGCAGGTCAGCAACGGGACCTTCACCGTCTCGTTACCCAGAGACTGGGCAGACGGTGAGGGGATTACCACCGGGACGGTCGTCGGCTTACACACGCACATCGACGGAGTGCTCGTGATTCAGCCCCCGGAATGCGAGGACGAGTCGTCGATACAGATGACGGTCCAGGCTGGAGACGACGGGTATCTCGAACAGACCCTTCGAGCCGCATACGCCGCCGGGTCGAACGAGGTCGTCATCGAAGCCAACGGGTCGTTCGACAGCGACCAGCGACAGACTATCAGGCGAGTCGCGCGGAATCTCGTCGGCGTGACGATAACTGAAGAATCCGAGGCGCACGTCACGGTACGGAACGCCCTCGACGCAAACGAAGTTTCGATTCGCCAGTCGGTCCGCCAACTCCAGTTCGTCGCGGTGTCGATGCACCGAGACGCGACTGCCGCACTGACTGGTGACGCCCCCATCGATGGCTTCTGTGACCGCGACGACCGCGCTGACCGATTGTTCGCCATGGTCGACCGGCACTTCACCCGCGGACTCGACCGCCTCGACGAGGTTGACGCGCTCGCCGCAACACGGACAGAACTATTCCGCCTCTCCACCGCAGCGCGGGCGTTAGAGCGCATCTCCGCCCACGCCGATCAAATCGCCTCTGCCGCATCAG
>NZ_JBZRPK010000556.1:0-7336 GCF_058382125.1 Haloferax sp. s1 | reverse complement strand
CCCGGAACTTCCCCCGGCGGCCGGAGTCGGTAATACGCTGACCCTTGTTGATGTCGAGCACTTCGTCGTCCATCCCCGGAGGGAGCTGGTCGACGATCTGGGGCTCCTTGAGGGAAAGCCCGTTCCCGGGCGCCTGGCCCATCGAGGTGGCGTCGCCGTTCTGCACCATGCGGCCGGGCCGCGTTCGCGGCTCCCAGCCGTTGTTATCTCTGCTCATTCGTCCTCCTGAAGGTTCCCGAGCACTTCATCGAAGTGTTCGGGGAGGTTCGTGGCATCGAAGTCTCCACTGTAGAGCGGCTCGTCGAGCTGCTCTGCGTACTCAGCGATGTGGACACCGCGGTTGCGGTCCCAGTCAGCGAGTACTGCGTCGTTGTGGGGGATTTCGAGGCCAGCGTCGATAGCACCCTCCTGCACCGCGAAGACCTTGTTTCCGGGCGTGGCCGTGTTGAGGCCGATGTCGAGGACCGCTTCCTCGACGCCGGCGGCCAGCGCTCGGATACCTGCCAGGTACCCCGTGAGGTACGCGCTCGGGAGGTTGCCCGTGGGGGCTTCCCAGCCGTACTCATCGAGGTCGGCAGAGGTCGCTGCAGCGTGGGTCTCGTCGCCCTGCGGGCCCGGAGTGACCAGCTGCGCCCTGACGTGCTTGTTGCTCACGCGAGCAACAAGGCGGGGCTTGCCCGATTTCAGCAGGCGCAACCTTTGATGGTAGTCCGTCCGGACTTCGCGGCGACGCCGCATCGGAACCTTGTATCGTGGTCCGGTCGCCATTATTGAATCTCCACCTGGTAGTTGTTCTGGATGTATGCTTCAAGCCGGTCCACGCTGTCGAATTCGCCACCGGACGCCTTGTTGTAGAGCGTGCGGTACTGGGTACGGTCGAGCGTACCGTCCTCGCGAAGCTCCTTCAGGCGACGGCGCTGGGCGCGGATTCGGCTGACCCATGCGTCTTTCTTGTTCTGTCGAGCGCCGGAACGGCCCTTGCGGGAGCCGGCACCCTTGCGGTGACCGTAGGAACGCTTGGCGGCGCGCTCGCGTGCGCGACCTTTGGAGTTGCCCTTGGCGTTCTTGGCGCGAATCGTTCCCTCGTCGACGAGTTCACGAATGTCTTCGCGCGTGATGGCCTCCGCGATGTCGGACTGTGCCTCGGGGTCGAACCAAACTCGACCCTTGCCAACGTCAAGAACGTCGGCAGCCATTCGCTTCTGCGCTTTTAGGTCCGTCATCAGTTATCCACCTCAACTTCGACGTAGGTGGGGTTGAGAACGCGAATTTCGCGGTCCTCACACACTTCCTCGATGCGCTCGCGCTTGCGCGCGCCGACCGAGGAAGCAATGCGAACTGCCTGTGTGTCGCCGTCGACGCCCTCGAGGTCGTCCGTGTTGAACACGCGGACTTCCTCGAAGCCGGACGGGTGCAGGTCACGGGCGGCCTTCGGCGTGCGGTAACCCGCTTCGACCTTCGGGCCCTTACCCTTGACACCACGACGCTGCTTGGACAGACCACCACGGGGGCGACGCCACGACGTGGGCGTGCGCTTCTTCTTGTGGTAGTCCTGCCGATTGAACTGCGGCTTGCCCTCGCGGCGCTTCTGCGCCAGGGCCTCCGCCGTTTCGTCGTCGAGCTGGGGCTTCTTGTCCGCGTGACCGCGGGGGCGAAGCTCCGTCTCGACGTCTTCGGCTGGCTCTTCTACTTCGGCTTCGGACTCGTCTTCGACTTCGGCCTCAGCCTCTTCCGAGACTTCAAGGCCACCGACGTCGGCTTTGATACGCGCGGCAAGCGCGTTACCGATGCCGTCGACCTCGGCCAGTTCGGACTGGCTCGCGGCCTGTACGTCGTCGACGCTCTCGAAGCCGGCTTCGCGGAGTGCGTCGGCCTTCGACGGGCCGACACCGCTGATGTCTTCGAGTTCGGTGATTTCTTCCGACATTAGGCATCACCAGTCTTCGGTTTCTGGGTGATGTACACGCCGTCTGTGAACACGCGAGTGTCCTTGTCCTTGACGCGAGTGAGTTGTTCGATGTCGGCGGCGGTCTGCCCGACGTCTTCCTTGTCAGGACCCGTCAGGGTGACCTCTTCGCCGTCTACCTGTACGTCCGTGTCTCCGCGAATTTCTGCTCGTCGCGGGGACTTCTCGCCGAGGAAGTTCTTGATGACGACGTCGTCACCTTCGACACTCACTTGCATCGGGAAGTGAGCGTAGTGAACTTCCATCTGGTACTCCCACCCCTCGGTGGCGCCGTGAAGCATGTTGTTCACGTGGCTCTCGAAGGTACCGATCGTCGCGTTGGTCTTCGCGTTCTCGACGTCGCTTTCGATAGCGATTGCGCCGTCTTCTGCGGAGACCGAGACGTTCGGGTACCAGAGGCGCTTGGTGACGCTACCGTTAGGGCCCTCGATGGTGAGTTCGAGGTTGCTGACCTCGGCGGATACCTCGTCCGGGATTTCGATTTCTATTCGGCTCATTGTTCTAGTAGACGTAGGCGATGATCTGGCCACCGATGCCCTGTTCGCGGGCCTCGTAGTGGCTCATGACGCCGTGGCTCGTCGTGACGATGAGCGCACCGTAGTCACGGGCGGGGAGGAAACGCTTCTCCCATTTCTCGAAGTCGTCAGCGCCAGCGGAATACCGCGGCTTGACGGCGCCACAATCGTTGATTGCGCCTTTCAGTTCAACCTCGAACAGACCGGCCTTGCCGTCGTCGACGAACTCGAAGCCGTCGATGTACCCGCGGTCGTAGAAGACCTCGAGGACGGAGCCAATCATGTTGGAGGCGGGCTGGATCTCGTGGGACAGGTGTCCGACGCTCTCGGCGTTGTCCACACCGGAAAGCGCGCTACTGAGTGGGTCGTTGTCAGCCATTCTTATCGGTACTTCTTGAATCCCATCTCGCGGGCAATCTCTCGGAAGCACTGTCGGCACAGGTTGATGTCGTACTTACTGACAAGTCCCTGTTTCCGACCGCAGCGACGGCACTCGTTCTCCTGGCCGGTGCGGCGGGATGCGTGCTCGCCCGTCTGTTCTGTTTCGCTGTCGCTCATTCTTCAACCTCCACGTCGAACGTGGACTCGATGAACGCAACTGCGTCCTCAACGGTCATCCGGTGGGATGACGGAATCTGTCGGGAACGCTTGTCGCGCTTCTTCACACGGTAACCGGGGCGGACGATGTTGACCGTCACGTCCAGTCCGTAGATACCGATCTGCGGGTCGTACTCCTGACTCGGGAACTCGGTGTGTTCTTCGACACCAAAGCCGAAGTTACCGGTCTCGTCGAACGACGAGGCGGAGAGGTCCGTAATAGGGAGTGCGGTTTCGAGGAACTCGACGGCGCTCTCGCCGCGGAGCGTGACCTTCGCGCCGACAGGTTCGCCCTGACGGACACCGAAGTCCTGCGAGGCACGGCCGGAGATCGTACGAACGCTCTCCTGACCGGTAATCTCCTCGAGGATGTCTTCGGATTTCGCGAGTTCACGGCCACCTTCGCCGACGCCCATGTGGACGACGACCTTCTCGATGCGCGGGTCGCGCATCTCGTGGAATTCGGCCTCGCTCATTCATCATCACCCGTGAAGTTCTCGTCGATGACGACGACGTACTGTTCGACGGTTTCGAACTCGCCCTCGTCGGTTTCGACGACGACGGAGTTGTTCCCGCTGCCGGGCGTGACGATAATCTCGGTGACTTCGCCAATTTCGCCCGCGTGACTGCCGGCGACGGCGGTCACGAGTGCGCCTTCCTCGTAGGGGAAGTGTGCGACGATTTCCTTCGTCTCGTTGTCGACGACGATGGAGTCCTTACCGCTGTACTCCGAGGCGTCTTCGACGACGAGCGTGGCACCGTCGTGCAGCGTCAGCTGGAAGTTGCCGCCGGTGACCTGCGTCTTACGCACGATCTTTCCGAGGCGGCTGGATGCCGCATCAGCGTCGACGGGGGTCAGGGCCAGACGGCCACCCTCGTCGGGGAAGATGCGGTAGTACTCCTCACGCTGGACGAACGCCAGGATGTCGAACATCCCGATGGGACGGCGAACGTCGGAAGCCGGGTCGCCGTTGACCAGAATGCTCTGGTGGTTGAGGGCGTACTTGGCTTCCTTCTTCGAGTCCACGTAGCCGAGCACGTCGCGCAGGACGATGAGGAGGGGAACCCCCTCTTCGCCGTGCGGACCGGCGCCGGCTTTGACCGTGAACGTGCCTGTCTTGCGCTCGACCGGCCAGGACTTCGGTACGGACAGTCGCTTCTGGTGTCGAGTCATTCGTTATCCTCCTTGAGTCGGGCCTCGCGCACGTCGTCTTCGAGGTCCAGTTCCGTCACGCGGACGTTACTGGCCTGAAGGGGGCGTGGGACCTCTTCGCCGTCGGCTTTGGCAACGGTGACGTCCTCAACGAAGATGACGGCGTCAGTGAGGTCAACCTCGGTGACTTCGCCTTCTTCGCCGGCGAAATCGCCGCGGAGAACCTCTACCGTGTCGCCCGCGTTGACGCGGACGTTACGGCTGCCGTACTCCTCACGGAGGTCGGCCGACAGCGGTGCGCGGACCTGCTTTTGCCGCTCGTGGAGCGGCGCGTCGCGAGTCTGAGTTCGCTGTTTGCGCGGTTGTCGAGTCATACTATACAATCATCGTAGCCGTCGATGCGATACTCCCGAAGCGCTCGGCAACTTCGCGTGCGATGGGGCCCTTAATCTCGGTCCCGCGAGGCTCTTCCATCTCGTCGATGATGACGGCGGCGTTGTCCTCAAACTTCACACGCGTCCCGTCGGGCCGGCGGATCGATTTCCGCTGGCGGACGATGACGGCTTCGAGCACCTGGCGGCGCATCTCGGGGGTACCTTTGGTGACCGAGACGGTCACCTTGTCCCCGATGCCTGCCTTGGGGTGGCGGTTCTTCGTGCCGGAGTAACCCGCGACGCTGATAATCTTAAGTTCACGAGCGCCGGTGTTGTCGGCGCACGTGACCAGCGAGCCGCGAGCGACGCCTTTGGTGATGTCTGCTTTGAGCGCTTCCATCACTCGTCACCTCCGATAATCTCAACAACGACGTGAGATTTCGTCTTCGAGAGGGGGCGGGTCTCCGCAATCGTTACTTCGTCACCGACAGCGACGTCGTCGAGCACGCCCGGCACGTGTGCCGGGATGCGGGAACGTCGCTTCATGTAGCGGTCGTACTTCGGAACGAATACGTCGTACTCCCGCTCGACGATGACGGTCTTTGCCATGTCCGTCGAGACGACTGTCCCTTCCAGGGTCTGACCCCGGACAGAGAGCGAGCCGTAGAACGGACACTTCTCATAGTCGTATGCCTCCGGGTCGTCGGGTTCCGGGGGCTGTGGAACGTCAAGTCCTATCGCCATTTCGAGTCACCTGTAGTTTCGGTGCGCAGGGCGGGTCGTGAGAGCAGTTGTGTACCATCCACCGTAACGTAAGCCACGCCCTCGCAATTCCCGGACTGGGAAGCAGCCGAGTGTGACTCGGCGTGCCGATCAGACTGACTGGCATCAAATCCGCCAGTAGTATCCGACCGAAGTTTGGACGTGGTCCCCGACGCCTTCGCAGCGTCGGCGGCTTCATCTGTACACGGAATCTCAAATTCGAAGGTCGCCCCTCGCTTTGGCACCTGCCGCACCCGAGAGCCATCGTCGACCATGAGCGTCTGCATCGTCTCAACGACGATACGACCGGCTATCCCGACCAAATCGGGGTTTGCCGCGTCGACGACCTCTACGTGGAGGCCGTTAAGCTCGTGTCGCGTGAGGGTCTCGGGTGTGAGTGGCATTTTATTCTTCGTCGAGGTCGCCTTCTTCGCCCTGAATCGTCTTGATTCGAGCGATGGTCTTCTTCAGTTCAGAGACGCGGCCGGGGTTTTCCGGCGCGCCACCCGCGGCCTGAACGGCCTTCGCGTTGAGCAGTTCGGTTTCGAGCTCTTCGAGCTCGGCAACGCGCTCTGCGGGCGTCATGTCGCGAATCTCTTCGGTGTAGAGGATCGCCATTTATTCTTCCTCCGTTTCTTCGTCGTCTTCCATCTCGGCGACGAGGTCGGCCGCCTCTTCGGCGACATCTTCGTCGAGTTCGTCGTCTTCGTCGACGACTTCCTCTTCGACTGCTTCCTCGTCAGCGTCTTCGTCGACGACTTCCTCTTCGACCGCTTCAACGGCTTCTTCCTCGACGATGTCCTCATCGAGTTCCTCCGTCTCTGCGTCAGTGTCCTCGGAGACTTCCGGAATCTCCTCCGGTTCCTCTTCGAGGAGGTCTTCGACGCTTTCGGTCTCTTCGATCTGTTCGACCGGTTCGGGTTCGGCGTCTTCTTCGACTTCGAAGTCGTCGGGAAGCTGCGCACCCGGCGGGATGATCTTGACCGTGACACCGATGGTGCCGAGCTTCATGACGGCGACACCCTGGCCTTCGTCAACGATCTCCTGTGCCGGCTCACCGTTGTGCTTGATGTAGCCGCGGTTGAACTTCTCCACGCGGGAGCGGGCACCAGTGACCTTACCGGAGAGGACGATTTCGGCACCGAGGGCGCCAGCGTCCATGATGCGGTCGATGGTCGTGTGGCCCGCCTTACGGAAGTACCAACCACGCTCAAGCGCGTTGGCGAGGCGGTCGGCGACGATCCGGGCGTTGAGGTCCGGTTCGTCGACTTCCTGCACGTCGATCTGCGGGTCGTCGAGGTTGAACCGCTCTTCGAGTTCGCGGGTCACCTTGCGGATGTTCTTTCCGCCCTTACCGATGACCATTCCGGGCTTTTCGGCCTTGAGCACGATTTGGGTGCCCATCGGCGTCTTGGCGACGTCCATGCCGCCGTAGCCGGCGCGACCGAGTTCTTCTGCGAAGAACTCGTCGATCTGGGACCGCTGCAGTCCGTTCTCGATGAATTGGTGTTCGTCAGCCATTATTCCTCGACCTCTTCGATGATGAGTTCGACGTCACAGATTGGGGTGTTCCACGGGTCTGCCCGGCCGAAGGCACGGGGCTTCCGACCTGGGCGCTCGCCGACCTTGTGGGCGGCGATGTGCTTAATCTCCATGGCTGGTCCGTCGAATCCCTGTTCGGTCGCGTTGTTGCGGACGTTCTCGAGGAGTTCGAGGAACGCCTTGGACGCTTTCTCAGGGTATCGTCCTGCGTCCCAGCCCTCGATGTCGCTTCGGTGACCGACACCAGAGTTGTGTTGCTTGAACGGAACCGACCGCTCGCCGTCGATGACGGCTTCGAGGTACTCCTCGGCGTCGGCGACGGGCATCCCCTTGATGGCGCGGGAGATAGCCTTGCTGTGCTTGAGGCTGATGGGCCGGTCCCGGAGCATACCCTTGGCCGTTGTGTCCGGGTCGGCCTCGACGCTGT
>NZ_JBZRPK010000557.1:0-7373 GCF_058382125.1 Haloferax sp. s1 | reverse complement strand
CTCGTGAGCAAGCCTTCAGGCAGGCGGTTCGTGCTGCATACGATGAGCAGTGTGCAGTCTGTGGTGTTCGGCGGGAGACGCCAGACGGACGCCCGGAAGTCGAGGCAGCTCACATCCGGCCGAAAGCCGAAGGAGGGCCGGATGACATTCGAAACGGAATCGCACTTTGTAAACTCCACCACTGGGCGTTCGACAACGGGTGGTTCACGATTACCGACAACTACGAGATTATCGTCAAGAATGCTGCCGAACGAGCAGGATACATGGAGTTCGCTGCACTCGAGGGGCGTCGACTTCAGCTTCCGTCAGACATTCGAAAATACCCCGCAGCGACCTATCTTGAGTAAGAACGGTGCAATTCTCAATGGACTGTATACCCCCAACTATGGCAAATAGGCACGTCTAGTTCTAGACGGTCTGAAAAGCTATTTTTTTAGATCTTCAATGAGTTCTTCACCCTTTTCTGTGGTGGCCCAGAGCCTCCCTTTCTTGCGACCCGGTGTTATGCATTCTGCGAGGTTGTGATCATCAAGATCAGATAACACATTGCTTACGTGGCTCAAATAGTAATCAGTCAGTTCCGACAGCTCCTTTGGTGTACGAGGTTTCTTATCAAGAGATAGTAGGATATTTTCGCGATAGCTGCTGGCTTTCACCCAAGAGTACTCCTCAATATCCATTCAAGTTAACCGATTCAGACTATCACTGTATTTAAGTTGGTTACAAGATACACACAATATACACACATGGTAGGAAGAGGAAGATTAAACGACACCGATTTCATTGGTTTCAACAGATGACTGAAGAACGTCTTACCGCAATCGACCTTTTCTGCGGAGCAGGCGGTCTCTCTCAGGGACTCTATGATGCCGGTTTTGAGGTTCTGTGGGGAATCGACCACGAGGAGAAAACCAAGCCAACGTACGACGCCAACCACAATCACGAAATGACGGTTGGCGATATACGAGAAATCGAACCACCAGATTTAGGGCTTGAGAAGGGCGAACTCGACCTTGTTGCAGGCGGTCCGCCCTGCCCGACGTTCTCTCTTGTTGGTCGCAGCAAGATCAATTCGCTAGACGGACAGAACAACAAAACTGACGACCGTCACCTGCTTTACGAGGAATTCCTCCGATTCGTTGACCACTATCAACCCAAGGCATTCGTGATGGAGAACGTGGAGGGGATGCTCTCAGCAGAAAACGAGGACGGGGAGCAAGTTGTGGATCTCATTCAAACTCAAATGCGTGGTGAACGACCAGTCAGTGATCTTGACCTCGACCTGAATTACAGGGTCCGTGTTCAATTACTGGACGCTGCTGACTTCGGTGTACCCCAGCATCGGAAGCGGTTGTTTTTCATCGGGAACCGTGTAGGCGCTGAGAATCCAGATATGGAACAGTGGCAGACTCACCGGCCGCCAAATAATGACCAAGAGAAGAAAATCAAATTTAAGCGGGACCCCTCCGAGCTATCTGAAGAGGACCAGCAGACTCTAGACGGGTTTGTGGACGATCGCGAGGATGAGGTTTTCCCTACCTTCTATAAAAATAAGCGGAACAAGGACCCGTGGAATACAGTTGCAGATTCAATCCTAGACTTACCACCGGTGTCGCCAGAAGGTGAGACACCTCCCACAAAAACAGAGGAGTACACTCTCGGTCCAATTTCTGAATATCAGTACTGGGCCCGTGACCTAGATGAAGGGGATGACTGGGAAGACAAACCATTACATAATCACGAGTGTCGTGGCCACAATATGAGAGACCTGACCCTGTACAAACTGCTGGGTGAGGGTGTATCCTACATTATCGGAGATATTCCAGAAGAACACCAACCGTACAGGACAGATATCTTCCCGGACAAGTTAAAGAAACAGAATCCGACGGAACCAGCGACGACAGTGGTTGCTCACCTCTATAAGGACGGCCATATGTTCATTCACCCAAACGAGGCTCGTTCAATCACAGTCCGTGAGGCTGCTCGCCTTCAGTCGTTCAAGGATTCATTTGAGTTCCCTGTCGCCCGAACCCATGCATTCAAACAGGTCGGGAATGCAGTCCCCCCGTTGCTCGGCCAAGCGATCGGGACTGCAGTCAGGACAGAGATTCTGAAGACGCCGATAGAGGAAGCCGAGACAGCTACCCAATAGAAGAGACTTCCCCTGCTGTCTGCTTATTTCATCATGAGATACGGGACACTGGTCACCGGGTAATCTATTTCTTCACAGGTCAGCACGAACCCCTGTGAACTCGATGACGTCGCTGATGAATTCATCAGCGGGCCGCAACGAGTATGAGAGTTCATCGTCGTGTTTGTATTTGTTCCACACGAAAGAGTCTCGAGGAACATAGATCCGACTGCCATCGTTCGTTATATCACCAAGTTTTTCTCGTGAGATGTCGGCCATGAGCAGTGAGACAAACCAGATTTCGTCAACACCAATCTCGGCTTCACGGGAGAGACTCTGTCGGAAACGTTCTCGCAGAGTACGTTTACAGGAGAACCCAATGCTCCCTTTAGGGCCATCAACCATGTTGTCGATTTCGATGTCACCGAAATGTTCAGGGTCTCCTGTAGCAGGTATCACAAACCTGTCAAATATATGTTGAAGGCCGGTTTCGAGAACATTCCCTGCTGTGGAGGCGCGGCTTTGACCTGCTCTCCGTTCGTATTCCTGTGCGATCGCGGAAACAATTCGAGCAACCTCCTTTTTTTCGATGTGGGGGTCATTCTCGAGTTCATCGATTTTCTCGTGAAGATAATCGATCAATGGTTCACGCTGAGCGCCCAGTTGGTATTCCTCTCCATCAACATCGACGTTAAACAGAGCGTCAAAGGCCTTTGATGGCTCAAGGTTGCCGTTTTCATCTGTGAGTGTTTCGTCAACGATTTCTATGATTTCGGATTGTCCGAAGCTAGGGGTAGTCTGTAGTATGTCGCTGGTTCGGACCACAGCATCAGCAGCGATCCCGAATTCTCGGATGTCGTCTTCCTCTTCGATCCGTCGAAGGATTCTTTCAACAAGGTCCTCTGTCTGCCTGTACCGTTTCGAGATGTCTCCGCCGTATTCCTTGTTGACAGATCCAGTTATTGTGTCCTCAATTAGCCGCTTGAGGAACTCGAGATCTGGTTCTTCGGTTATTAGAGAGCCACCGTTACCGTCCAGTTCACTTTCAAGAGTTGCAGATAGCTGTTTGAGGGTTTCTTTTTCTTTTGTACCGTAACTTCCGTAGTCAGATGCAACAAGGTCCCGGGCAAACCAGTAGACTTTGTACTCAGTTGGGTCTCCAGAGTAATCTGTCATCAATTGAGGAGGATGAAACCAGTCACAAAGAGAGAAGGTTACATTATACACACAATATGTATACGTCTCCAAAATTAGTTGAGACAAAGTTGTGTGTAAATCGTAATGGGATTCTTTTGAGGTGTTCCGACATTCTCCGTCGTGAGCGACAGGCTAGATTTCGTGGAATATCTCCATCGGTACTGGGCCCAGCAGAAGGCAGTTGGAATGATTGCTGAAGCTCGGTTTACTGATGAGATAGATGCAACAGACGCAGATGCAGTTTCTGAGGTGATGCTCTTTCAACCGAAGCCACTAGATAACGAGTTCCAGCCATGGGAGAATATATACGCATTTATACTCGACGCTGCAGAACAGGATTCGCTACATTCGTCCCAACTTAAGGCTGCTTCACTCTTAGAGGGTGCTGGAACAACCGTAATATTCCCGCGTGTTGTTGATACCGGGGAAAGTGCAGAAGATGGCGGTGTAGCAGACCGATTTTTGTGGACATGGAGAAGATATGACTTCCAGAATCAGAATTTAGAAGAGGTCAATATTGAGGAGGAGACCGCCACGTGGAGAACTGGTGGCTATACGCGAACAGATGATGACGATTATCTGTCCGAGCTGAGGGAAGCGCTAGACGGGTTCTCTGACAATGTGATTAGAGAAATGTTCTATAAGCAGCACTTCTTCGCTGCGCATTTGAAAGATGATTACGGCTTTACCGGCACCTACTTCGATATCGACGGGATATTCGTTCAAGATGAAACAGTCGTGCCATACGAGATCAAAGAAAAGTCGGTCTACGAAGGATCAACGAAATTGTTTGGTCTTGACGTTAGTCGGTTGATCGTTATGCTTCGGGTTGGTTTAACAAGAGGACTTAATCCGATGTACATAGTTCGCGAGGTTGAGGAAGAAGACGAGATGCACGTTTTCGACCGGAATTTCGTCGATTGGCATATTGTATCTGCATCCGATGTGATTCGTTCGTCGGCATGGCAGGTTCAAGGCGGTGGCCCCGGAATGACTGGCGGGCGGACAATGACTTTAATGATCCCATTATCTGAATTCGAACCCGTCGACTTCGAGCTCCTAGACCTATCCGCCTATGTTGACTTTGTTGGACACTTCCAAAAGAAGCTTTGAGCCAATCAGGAAAGCTGACTGATGAACTTCCGAACCTTAGCTGTCGCCTGCTGGGGGTCATCTGTGGAAACAGAATACTCACCACCAATCACCTCCGTGAATCCTGGGCGGTGGTAGTCGGGGCCCGCGGTTTCGGCGCCCTCAATGAACCACTGACCGTCGATAAATTGGAGAGAGACAACCATACTCGGTTCCTCTACACCAACGAGTGATACCTCGTCGGCATCCCATTCGTATTCATCGGGGTCCATTGGGCGAACCCACTGAAAACTGTGTGCGTCAAGTTTGGTCCGTTTCCACGTCCGACTATTTTCTTCAACCGTTTCTGGAGGGAGGTCGGAATCGTCGAGGCCCGTCATAGTCCAGATTAAACCACCCCCAACAATGAACATACTGGTGGACTGTACGGCCTTGAAAGTCGGTCCACCTGTTACTGCCTCTCTGAGGTATACGCGTTCACAAAATGAACAGAATGTGATCGATTGCAGTAGTATTTTCAAGAACCGGGACCCATTGAGCGGAGTCAGGTGGAGAGTTTGAACCGATTATAGTTTTCAAGAGTCACCCTCACTTTTCCACCTAAGCGAGGCAATTTGGACACGCTCAATTTCTTTGTTGGACGCAATTCCAGTGTCACACTATTGTCCTTGAATACACTATTCTCTCTACCGCAGAGATCCATCGAATTTCTCAACAATCACCACCAAATGTCTCATATCCGATGTAGTGCTTTATTACAAGTACATCCAATTTGAGACACCATGCTAGAGGAGAATGAGTTGCGAATCATGGCGACACTTGATTCCCCTAAAAAGCGCCGAGCACTTGCTACTGAGCTCGGGTATGAGCCGGGGACCATCACGAACGCTGTGGTACATCTCGAAAAATTGGGATTGGTCACCCGTGAACGGGTGGGAAACGAGACGATAATACACCCAACGTCTGCGAAGTGCCTCGAGGTGTACCAAGACCTCACGGCAACCAACTCCCACGTTGACTTCCCGGAATTGCTGACGTCGTCGATGCTTCGTGTCCTCTATTATCTCCCCACGGATGAACCAGTGTCGGCAGCCGATCTTGCCCAACGAACCGAGGTGTCACGGGCAACTGTCTATCGGACGCTCAAGACGCTTACAAACCGGGCAATAGCTGTTAAGCAAGGAACGAGATACCACCTCACCGAACAGTTCTCAGGACTTCACAAGTTCGCCGTGGAGCTCCGGCACCAACACCACCGTACGCAAGTCCAGACCGACATCGGGAGTGGAACACTTCTGTGGGAATCTTATGACGAGTTCATTGTGCGAACAGACGAGGGTGTTGACGACAGTCAGTACCTGCTAACAGGACTCGATGCATTCAGCGAATACGGTCTGCAGTTTTTCACGCGCTCGGGGAACTATTACTTCTACTCAGAAAGCCGAGAGACACTCTCACCGGCCGATTTGGTCTGTCACCCACTCCTCATCGAGAACGACGCTCGCCACCGAAAGTACGCTATACTTCTCATTACCGCAACCAACACATCCCACGAAGACGTTCACAAAGTCGCAACATCCTACGGAGTCGAAGACATCATCTCACCTCTCTTGACGTACCTACGAACAGAAGGCGAACAGTCCTCAGCCCAAACCCCACCCTGGTCTGAAATGGAATCGCTCGCTCGTGACTACGAGGTAGAGATATGACCCGCGAGTCGACGTTGGAATACACGGCGATCCGAGAACAGTTTCACGAACTCGCGAACCGTAGACCGTGAACGGGTCGCTCAGTGTATTCGACTACTTGCGGAAACCGAATACGATGACGACCTGTACGAAGGAGTTCCCGAACGGGCGGTTGAATCGAAGCTTGGTGAGGAGACAGCTACGTCCGATATTGAGTGGCTCCACTAGATCGGAGTCGTCAGATACGGTGAGGACGGCGTCCTCCAAGAGAAAATTTGATACCCGAATGGTAAAATCCAAACATCGTTTCCTCGTACAATCAGTTAATGAGTGAGCCAAAAGACGCGGACACGAGACCAAAAATATCAGTTGCAGTTGTAGATAAGAGCCACACGAACGAAATCCCAGACAATATTGACTCTGAGTTATATACGACAACAAGGCCTGAGTCATCGTTGGTTGAGTTTGCGGCCGACCCTGACGGGGAACTGGCAGAGGCACTCAGGCGAAACGGATTCGACGTCTGAGCTAATCCACTTACACACCTACCTAACAGCTATTCCTGCAAAAAAGTCGTAGAATAATAGGATTTCAACAGAGCCGAAAAATGCTATCCCTACGCAAGAGCCCTTCATGAGTAGTCTTCTCTTCCTCAATTTTTCATCTTGCACAGGGGGTGCTGAACCGTACTTGAGCGTGTCTCTTGTTCACCCGTCCTGATTAACTGGGCCTTTATACTTCGACTTGATTTTGTCTCCCTCTCGCCACTGCCAGTAGTAGTATCGGTTGTCGTTGATCCCTTTGACAGTGATCGTCGCCTTCGTGGGGACATCGTCTGGAAGGTCGTCCGACCGTTCTTCGAGCTCGCCTTCCGGTGACTCGTCCTCGAGACGAGCCTCGCGCTCCTTGTGTTCGGCCAGCTCTTCGGCATAGCGGGCAACGTCCCGAAGACGGGTCGGTGATGATTGATTGAGAGCGTTGACGACTTCCGTGGGGAGGTTCGTCGGCGGCGTCGGTGGTTCGTAGGACATCGGCGGCTGCCTCGTGTTAACCAACACAAGTCGCTGATCAAAAATTTTGTTGGTTAAGACAGTGCCGCTAATCGTATCCAAGACTCAGAACAAACCCATACACCCTCTTTTCAGCTCACCATCTACGGGTCAAAGCGCCAAGCCAGGATTATCGTACAAAGTATCATACCCTAGAAGGTGTTATCGCGATTGCAAACATATCTTAGCACCCACGAACTAATATGAGCGCAATCC
>NZ_JBZRPK010000558.1:0-7377 GCF_058382125.1 Haloferax sp. s1 | reverse complement strand
GCGACGGCTACATCTTCGACCGCATCTCCGACGAGCACCGAGCCGCGATGTTCGGAGCACGCGCGAGCGACCTCGGCGATATCTCAGCGCTCTGTGTCCCAATCGTCTACCGCGACACGGTGTATGGGGCACTCGTCGTCTACGACGAGGCGAGACAGTTCGACGACGAGTCGGCGGCGCTGTTCTCAGACCTCGGCGCAACGGTCGGAAACGGAATCAACGCGGTCCAGAGCAAACGCCTTCTCAACGGCGACAGCGTCGTCGAACTGGAATTCCAACTCGAACGAGATGCCAGTACCCTCGCGGCGGTCGCAGCCGACCTCGGATGCACTCTCTCGCTCGACGGTGTGACCCGCCTCGATGACGAATTAGCTTGCTTCGTCACTGTGGGCGGTGTATCGGGTACTGACGCGGTTGAGGTAGCGGCCAAATACACTGATGTCTTGCGAGCGCGCATCGTTTCCGATGGCGGCGACGAGGCCGTCTTGGAGCTCCGAATCGACGAAGAGGCAGTTCTGGCGACCGCAATCGACCATGGCGCGAGCGTCGATCGACTGGAACTCACCGATGGAAACGGAACTCTAGTGCTCCACGTTGCAGCCGACGCAGACCACGGAGCCATCGTCGAAGCAGTCACGAAATCGGTACCCGGTGTCTCCGTCCTCGCAAAGCGGGAGGTCGAACGGGCGGTCCAATCTGCGGACTCCTTCCGGCGAGAACTCGATTCGAAGTTGACCGACCGACAGAAGACTGTCCTCGAAACCTCGCTCGTCTCGGGGTATTTCGAGTGGCCACGTGGGAGTACGGCCGAGGAAGTCGCGGACTCACTCGGTATTTCACCGCCGACGCTTCACGAGCACCTTCGAACAGCGGAGCGAAAGCTCATCGAGACGTATTTTGACGAGATAGCGCCGCGTTCGGCGGACGACTAATCGACTGTCGCTTCGGGAGCATTACCGACGAATCGAGCGACTGCGTCGAAAAGTTGCGTCTTCGTGACTGGTTTCGTGAGCGTGTCGTCAGCGGGGAGATCGGACAGTTCGGAGTCCGGCATTGCACTCAACATAATGACTGCGAACGCATCTGACTCGGCTTGTCGGTGGAGTTCGTTGAGGACCGACTCACCCGAGAGACCGGGGAGGTTTCGGTCGAGAAAGACGACATCAACGTCGCCGTCGAATGCTTGGAGGGCCTCGCGTCCGGAGTAGGCGACCCTGACGTTATATTGTCGTTCGAGCCACAGTGCGAGGCTGTCAGCGAGGGCTACCTCGTCGTCGACGAGGAGGACAGTCGGCGCGTCTTTGGGAGTAGCTTGTGTCATCTCTCGAACCGGTGGTGCGTCGAGGGCGCCTGTTTGCTGGCGGGGATTGGGTTGATTGGCTGCCAATCAACGGTAGGAGGTGCGTTCACGCGTCGTTCATGCGCTGGGACCGAGTGTCGCCGCACCGCGTACACTGTGCCACGCGGTACGGTTCACGGGAGAACTCACGGTTCTCACGTTTTCGGCTCTCGGTCTTGATTTCGATAGAGACGTCGTGAGGGGTCCGTGACTCACACGAGGGACACTCTTCGACGAACTCGTTGTTTCGGGGACTGCTTTTACTCTTCGACATAGAGCGGTCGTAACAAAGGCTATGAACTGGATGTGGTTGAATACGGAACCTAATCGATTTGGGCCGGGAGAATATCCGCCGTGTTGTCGGCCGATTCGAAGTTATTCTGCGGCGAGAATCTTCTCGTCGTACTTGTCGCGGAACTCCTGAATGAGCGTACCCATCTGCGCGTACCAGTCGTTGAGCATCCGCTGCATGTCATCTGCGACTTCGTTGGGGTCGGTGGGGTGGTAGACGTGGTAGTAGCCGCCGTGTTCGTAGTTCACCTGCTCTTTCTGAATGAGCCCCGCCTGAAGGAGTCGCTGGATTGAGCGGTACGCCGTCGACCGCTCGCGTTCTACGGCGTCGGCAACTTCGTCGACGGTCAGATGATCCTCGCTTTCGACGAGAATCTCGAAGCACCGTCGGTCGAGCTGCTTGAGTCCGTGGAGACATTCGAGGAGCCCCTCACACTCCATGTCCGATTGCAGATATTCGACCATCGAACTAGCCATTATCAACTCGGGCTACGGGGTCAGCACTCAAAAGGGTTTGTATGCTTTGCACAACACCGGGAGAAAAGCGGAGTCCTGGTACGGCTGATTCGAGTTCGATGCGAGTGCGGTCGTCGCCGATGCGAGGAACGTAGTCGAAGCGTGTGTTCGAAGCGGGGAGCGACGATTAGTCCGCCGTGGACGTACCGGCGCTCGACGGCGCACGAATGGACTTGACGGCGCTGTAGAGCACCGCACCGGAGACCATGAGCGCGGACCCGAGGATGAGCGCGAGGCTGACGTAGTCGAGTACGCCCATACCGAGGTAGTTTCCGGCCTGGCGGACGGCGACTGCGAGCGCGCCGAGCAGCAGCATCAGTCCGAAGTAAATCTTGATTTCGTCCTCGTCGACGATGGAGGTCGCAGCGGACCCGATACGGGCACCGAGCGCAGAGCCGGCCAAGAGGGGTGCGACGATAGAGAGGTCGACACCGCCGGATTGGGCGTAGAGGAACGAGCCGATACCGCCCGAGAACATAATCTCGAACAGGTCGGTCCCGACCGCGATTGGGACCGGGACGCCGATGAGGTAGAACAGCGCGGGCATGCGGATGAAACCGCCACCGACGCCGAGGAACCCCGAGAGCAGACCCGTTGCGAACGCGACGAGAAGAATCATCCACAGCGAGACCTGAATCCCGCCACGGAGAGTAATCATCGGCGGCAACGAGTAGCTCTGAATCTTCTTTGCGATTTCGGGGATGTCGTCGGCGTCGATTTCGGCGTCCGCGTCGACATCGTGGCTGACGCCGCCGTCGTCATCGCCGCCTTTCAGCGCCTCGTACGTGACGAACAGGCCGATACCGCCGAGCAGCAGGACGTACGTGACGCTGATGATGTTACCGGCGAGTCCGAGTTCTTCGAGGTAGAGGACGATTTCTTTCCCGACTTCGAGACCGACGGTGGTCCCGATAATCATCGAAACGCCGAGTTTGTAGTCGACTTGCCCGAGGTCACGGTGTTTGAGCGTCGCGATGACGGAGGTCCCGAAGACGAAGGCAAGTCCAGACCCGACAGCCACGCGCGAGGGGTATCCCATCACGAGGAGTGCAGGCGTTACGAGAAACGACCCACCCATGCCGAAGAACCCGAACAGAACACCGATGAGGACCCCAAACGCGACGAAGAGGCCCAGCATTCCGGCCGAGATTCCGAATAGCTCAAACACGGTTATTCACCACCGATGAGCCTCTGGACGGACGGTCCGAGCGCACGAGTCAACGCACCATAGCCGACGTACAGCACCATCGCCTCGACGAGTACGACGCCGACGAGGACCGCTGCCTGTGCGTTACCGGCCAGACTCTCGATGCCGAACATCTTACCAGCACCCCGTGGGGCGTCCAGTGTATATTGTACGAATCATACTTTCTTGTACAGTGCTGGCTAACCGGAGTGAGAATATAACGCTTTTGGGAAAACTATACAAGACCATATTGGAGTTGGATTTGTATAAGTTATCTATTGGACACAGAAATACCGTAAGAGTAGGTAATATTTGTATCTCAGAGTATTACAAACATATATGGCCGCTATCTATGACAGAATAATAAATCATTTCTTGTACAATACTATTATGAGGCATTACCACCCGAACACGAGGTGAGACAATTCTACGGTTACATCTGTTGCGGAAGCCACGACATGAGCCCGTGACGGGGGATTGCAATGGGCTTCGTGACGGAGATTTCAATGAACTTCGTGACAGAGATTACGACGAAAGCTCCCGACGCGTTCCGGCGTGACGGTAGCAAAGTGGCTCACCCGAGGGAGAGGTGACAGAGTCGGGTGAATCTACGACCGAAAGATTCCGAAAAACGAAGCGATAGTGAGCGAAACGGGTTCGCTGTGGGCCGTTTCAGTCGGCCGAGGTGCTGCGAGCAGCGCTGTCGGCGCGACGAGCGCGCCACAGCCCTTGCAGGTACGCACCGGCGAACATCCCGCCGATGGCGATGAGAATGGGATAGTTGCCGACGCCGAGGCTGGCGTACGCAGCCCCGGGGCAGATGCCGGAGATACCCCAGCCAGCGCCGAAGATGACGCCACCGACGACGACGTTCTTGTCGAACGATTTCAGTCGGCGACCGTAGTTACGGCCGGTAATCGGCGCGCGACTGTCGGACGCTTCGGCGAGCGCGAAGACGATTCCGGTGACGACTGCGGCTCCGCCCATGACGAAGAGGAGTCCGAAGTCGTCGAACTGGAGGAAGTCGAGGACGACCTCCGGTCGGGCCATGTTGCTCAGTCCGAGACCGAACCCGAATATCAGACCGCCGAGGATGACGACCAACAGGAACCCAAGTCCGCGTCCGTCGTTACTCATGGCGACACACCCAGTGCACTCAGGAGTTGTGCGACCCCGATGGCGACGAGCATGAAGGTGGCGACGTTGACGAGCGAGGTTCGCGAGCGCGAGCCGACACCACAGACACCGTGGCCGGACGTACACCCTTTCCCGATACGTGTGCCGATGCCGACGAGGACGCCGCCGAGGGCGAAGCGCCACGGTTGGACCTCCGAGACCCACCAGCCATCACCGAGTGTGACGGTGTAGAGGGCGGCCCCGGAAACGATGCTCAGGGTGAAGACGACGCGCCAGTTGCGCGATGCGACGTACTTCGCCTTGTTGAACCGTGGGAGGTCGGAGACGTACGACAGTGTCGATTCGAGGAAGGTGCTCGCACCTGCAGTGATGCCCGTCCCGAGGTAGATGATGGCCGTCCCCAGACCGATGAGGAAACCACCGAGCGCGTAGTTCGCAATACCGTTCGGGAAGAGGCTGTCGACGAGGAGCGGCGTCAGACCCGTCATTTAGTTCGTCAAGGCTTCGTTACTTGCCGCGCAGTTGTTCGGTCCGAGTTCGAGTTCGAACGCACGGTCGTCGTCCGACTCCTGGACGCCAAGGTTGGTCTCGATGATGTCAATGTAGTTAGCCGGCCGTGGCGGCATGTCCGAGAGGATGAATTCGACGAACTCGTCGCGGTTCATGTGCAGTGCGTCCATCGTAGCCGTGAGTTCCCCGAGGGTCGCGGTGTAGCTACCGTCGGTGGCAGGGGTTGCCGCGTCGCTGAAGTGTGCGGACGCGACGAGGAAGTCGTCGTCGTGCGAAAGGATGCGTTCTTGGAGCGAATCGTAGAGCATGCCCGCGGCATCGGGCGCGCCTTCGTCGCCGTCTTCGAGGTCGGGGCGAGCAACGGACTCGATGAACAGGCCGTCACCGGTGAAGAGCACGTTGTCGACCTTGTAGGTCGTCATGCCGGTCGTGTGGCCGGGCGTGTAGATAGCTTCGATGTCCGTGTCGCCGACGGTCAGCGTCTCGCCGTCCGCGATGGTCTCGTAGTCGGTGTCGTAGTCGACGCCACGGGCTTCTGCGGCTTCGGGGATGACGCCCGTAACGCCCGCATCTTCGACCAGCGTGCGGACACCGCTGATGTGGTCCGCGTGGATGTGCGTGTCGATGGCGTACGTCAGTTCCGCGCCCAGCGCCTTCGCGTCGGCAACGTATTCGTCGGCGAAGTACCGAAGCGGGTCGACGACGGCGGCTTCGTCACCGTCGACGATGAGATAGGCGAGACACCCGCTGGATGGGCGCTGGTATTGCGCGACGACGGCGTCGCCGTCGGTCTCCAGTTCGGTGTACTCGTAGACACTTGCCCAGCCGTTCATCCCGCGTTCGAGGGCGACGGCATCGTATCCCTCCTCGATGAGTAACCCGGCGACGTACTCGGAAGAGTGGCCTTTCGCACAGAGGACGACGAATTCCTCGTCCTCCGGTAAGTCTTCAAATAGTGACTCGTCGAGGTCCTCGTCCATGAACTCGAAGTACGGAATGTTGACGTGCGAAACGTTCTCGCCATCGATGCGCCAGTCCTCGTGTTCGGAGGGAACCCGATTGTCGAGAATGGTAAGCGTCTCACCGTCGTCGATACGCGACTTGAGTGCTTCGGGTTCGATGACGGGCACTTCGACGTCGAGTTTCGGCAGATCTGGAACAGCCATGTATTCATCACCCACTATTGGATGTCCAGACTTAAGGATTTGGGTAGTCGTTCCAAATTATCACAAGACTATCTGCCTCGTGAGTATCCGGCTCAGATGTATAGCTGTGTATCGGTGGGCGTATAATCTAGCTTAGACGACGTTATTCCGGCCATTATGGGCAATATAATAGCGAGAGTTTGATATTGTATTGTCATCCCAAGAATCGACAAACTTTTACGAAGCACCATTATATTGTGGGATGCACCCAACACAGGTGAACTCGAAATATGAGTGAATACGAACCTACCGATACCCTCGACGTGAAAGGACTGTCCTGCCCAATGCCCGTCGTCAAGACCCGCGGTGCGGTCGACGACCTCTCCGGCGGTGAGATTCTGGAAGTCGTCGCAACCGACTCGGGGAGCATGAGCGACCTAAAGGGATGGGCCGACACGACCGACGGCGTCTCGATGCTCGACCAAGAAGAAGCCGAGGAAGGAGGCGAAGCGGTCTTCCTCCACTACATCCAGAAGGAATGAGCTCCGACGCTGACGCGCCCGTCGACACGACGACCGCCTCCGTCGAAGACCTTCGGGCACAGATACAAGCCCTCGAAGCGGAGGTTTCGGACCTCCGCGAGGCGACCGACGACAGCGGACAGAAGTCGATGACCATCATCGCAACGAAAGGGACCCTCGACATGGCGTATCCGCCGCTTATCCTCGCGAGCACGGCGGCCGCGTTCGGGTGGGATGTCGTGGTCTTCCACACGTTCTGGGGGCTCGAAATTCTCCACGAGGAGAAGTCGAAGAACCTCAAACTCAGTGCGGTCGGCAATCCGAGCATGCCGATGCCCAACGCCGTCGCCGCATTGCCCTTCATGGATAACGTCGCCACGAGCATGATGGAAAAGAAAATCAAAGAAAACGGGACCGCAACCATCGAGGAACTCATCGAGACGTCCCTCGATATGGGCGTCGACCTGCAGGCGTGTCAGATGACCATCGAACTGATGGGCTACGACGAAGACGAGTTCTACGACGGCGTTACGACCGGCGTCGGCGCGTCGACGGCCCTCCAACACATGGCCGACGCCGACGTGCAACTCATGATTTAGCGAGGTTTCTTTCTCCCATCAACTTTCCATTCCTCGGTACCCTATCTCACCATGCCATCGTTTTCGAACTCTCACAGTGGACTTCGAACCCTGAAAAAGAACGGTTACTAGGTCTGTTCGTGCTCGTTCGGGT
>NZ_JBZRPK010000711.1:0-20471 GCF_058382125.1 Haloferax sp. s1 | reverse complement strand
CCGTACCACACCCTCCCCGGGTCCACGAGCCTCAGCGCCGGTACACGGGCCTCAGGGGCAGTACAAGGGCTGCTCGCCCTTCGACCCGATACCGCCGGGCGCGTCCACGACGGTGCGGTCGAAGAAGTGGGTGTCAGCGAACTGGAAGTGGGCGCCCAGGTGCGCGTCAAACCCGGCAAAAGCGTCCCTGTGGACGGCACCATCGTTGAAGGCAAAACCGCCGTGGACGAGAGCGTCGCGACGGGTGAGTCCGTTCCCGTAGACAAGAAACCGGGCGACGGGGTGATTGGCGGAAGCATCAACGAAACCGGAACGCTTCTCGTAGAAGTGACCGCCACCGGCGACGACGCGTTCTTGAATCAGGTTGCGCGGCAAATCGAGGCGGCGAGGACGATGAAACCCGGTATCGTCCAGTTAGCGGACCGCGTGCTGAAGTACTTCGTCCCCGGCGTCCTCACTATCGCTGTTGCGTCCTTCTTGTTCTGGGTACTTGCTCCCGCCGTCTGGGCAGGCGGTCCGCTCGGGACGACACCGAACGTTCAGCGCGGGGCGTTCGCGGCGCTGGCCGTCCTCGTCCTCGGGTATCCGTGTGCGCTCGGGATGGCGACGCCGCTCGCCCTTATCCGAGGTGGCGGACTCGCCGCAAACCGAGGGATTCTGATGCGCAGCGGCGACGCCTTCCAGATATTCCAAGACGTGGACACCGTCGTCTTCGACAAGACCGGGACTATCACGAGGGGTAAGCCTGCCGGCGAGGAGGTCGTCGCACTCGGTCGCAACGAAGCGGACACACTTGACCGGGACGAGGCGGACACACTCGGTCGCAACGAAGCGGACACACTCGACCGGGACGAGACCGACGTCGTTCGTTTGGCGGCCAGTGCCGAAGTGTTCAGCGAGCACCCGCTTGCGGACGCCATCCTCGACTACGCCCACGAGCACAACGTCGAGTTTCCCACGCCGGACGAGTTCGATAGCGTGACCGGCAAAGGAGTCCGTGCAGAAACCGAAACAGCGCGGATTCTGGTCGGAAACCCAGCTTGGCTAACCGAGACTGGAATCGACCTCACTGCCGCCCAGGACGACATCGACAGACTCCAAGGACGTGGCTCTACCGTGGTCTGCGTCGCCGTCACCGAATCACGACGCGATTCCGCTGACGCGGCTGAAGTCGTCGGCCTCGTCGCCATCGGCGACCCCGTAAAGAACGACGCCGCGGAGACCGTCGAGCGAATGCAAGCAGTCGGTGTCACGCCCGTCATGATTACCGGCGACAACGAGCGGACCGCCAACGCTGTCGCAGAGCGAGTCGACATCTCTCGGGTGATGGCTGGCGTCCTTCCCGACGACAAGCGCGACGAGATTCGCCGATTGCAGGAGGGTGACGAGCGCGTCGCGATGGTTGGGGACGGAATCAACGACGCGCCCGCGCTAACACAGGCCGACATCGGCATCGCCATCGGCGCAGGCACCGATATCGCCATCGAATCGGCGGATATCGTGTTGGTCGGCGACCGACTCGGGGGCGTGATGGATGCGTACGAGATTGGAACGAGCAGTTACCGGAAGACGAAGCACAACCTCCTCGCCGCGTTCTCGTTCAACGGAATCGGCGTCACCGCCGCGACGACGGGACTCGTCCACCCGGTGTTCGCGATGATTGCGATGGTACTCTCCGTCTCGGCCGTCCTCGCGAATAGTTTCGGTGGGCAGTTGCTCCGTGGGGAGAGACTCAATACAGACTTCGCTGTCGACTCCGACACCGAACCGGCAGCCCAGACGAACTCTGATGACGCTAGCCAGTAGTTTTGGACCCCGTTTCGTGCGAGTAATCAGCGGGCGCTCCAGTCGAAACGGATTCCACGACAGCCGAGAACATGTGTCAAATATAGGAAAACTTATTACTCCCCTCCGAGTGCGCTCTGTTCCATGTTTCCCGATGAAATTGTCACCCCGCGGCTTCGGCTTCGCGCCATGTCGCGGGAGGTTGTCGACCCGATAGAGACCTATGACTACTTCGCCGCCTCGCGGTCGGACACCATCGAAGCGGAGACGGAGTACGTCTCGTGGACCCCGTACGAAACACCGAAAGAGGTGGTTGATTTCTTGACCCTCGCCGAGGAAGGCCACAAAAAGGCTGAAAACGCCATCTACGCGGTCTTCCCCCGTGACGGCGAAGACGGCGCTGGCGAGTTCGCCGGGACCACCGGGTTCAAGCCCGAGTGGGACAAGCGCCGTGCCGTCTTCGGCATGTGGCTCCGGAAGAAATTCTGGGGCCGGGGCTACTCGGGCGAGCGCGCTGCGGCGCTCTTTGCGGCCGTCTTCGACGTGCTCGACCTCGAAGTCGCCTACGTGCAGGTCGACCCGGAGAACGAGAAGTCCATTCGGGCTATCGAGAAGTACGTCGACCGCTTCGGCGGCCAACACGACGGCTTGTTCCGAAACGCCACCTGCACCTTGGACGGGACACCCCTCGACGTGCACACCTACTCGGTGACGCGCGAGCAGTGGGAAGACGCGACCGACGGCGAGTACAACGCCGAATTCCGCTGGGAGGACCGCGAATGAGCGACCTCTTTCCGGAAGTCATCGAAACAGAGCGACTCAGACTCGTGGCCGCGAGCCCAGACACAGTCCGCCCGCTCGACGTGTACGAGGTCTGTTCGAAACCGGAGATGGACGAGGTGACGACGTACATGCCGTGGTCGCGCCACGAGACGCCGAAGGTGACCAAGGACTTCCTCGACGACTGCGCGTCGAAGTGGAACGACGCCGAGAGCGCCCAGTTCGCCGTCTTCCCGCGTGAGGGTGAAGACAGTGCGGGTGAACTCGCCGGCTTCGGTGGTCTCCACACCGACTGGGACCGCCGGGCGGGCACGCTCGGCTTCTGGCTTCGACCGCGGTACTGGGGTCGTGGGTATTCGGGTGAGCGCGCCGAGGCACTTGTGGCGTTGGCCTTCGACGTGCTCGACCTCGAAATCGTCGAAGTCAAGCACGCCGTTGAGAACGAGAACTCAAAGCGGGCCATCGAGAAGTACATGGCTGTACTTGGCGGGGACCGCGACGGGCGCGACCGAAATAGTCTGCCGGTTAGGGACGACGTGGTCGACCAGTTCGTCTACAGCGTCTCCCGCGAGGAGTGGCTGGAGACGACCGGTGGCGAGTACGATGCCGAATTCTACTGGGACGCGAGCGACGTCATCTGATTCGGTATCTTTCACCGCGCGCAATGTGGCCGAATCACCCGCGAGACTGCCCAGCACGATGGCCACGAGACATATACCGGAGACCGACAACCGGTACCGATACAATGTCAGTAGCAACCCGACCAACCGCCAGTTCGACACAGTCGACGCGAAAAACGGTCGGCACCGGTGCGGTGGCCGGTTTCGGTGCGGCCCTCCTCGGCTACCTCGTGACCTACGTCGCGACGTCGTCGACCATCGAGAACTCGACCGCGAGTCAGATACTCGAAGCGCTCGGCTCGGATATCTCGACGTGGAAGGTCGTCGGCTGGGTGTTCATGAACGCCCACGGCGTCACGACGACGTTCCCGGGCCTGTTCGGAACGACATCGTCAGCAAACCTCATCGAGGGCATCGAGTCGTTCTCGGTCGTCCTCTACACCGTGCCCGTGGTGGCGTTGCTCGCAGCAGGCGTCGCCGCAGCAGTCCTCAGCGGAGCGTCGTCGGCGAAGTCGGGTGCGATGGCCGGTGGTTCGACCGTTCTTGGCTACCTCCCCGTCGCGCTTGCGGGTATCGCGCTGTTCGCCATCACCATCGGTGACGCGACTGCTCGGCCCGACCCGGTGACGAGCGTGCTCCTCGCCGGTATCGTCTACCCCGTCGTACTCGGCGTCATCGGCGGGGCGGCCACCGCAACCCTTCGATAACTGCAGGCGACACGCGCTCGACAACCATCAGAGGTCGCGCGCGACGAGTTCGCCCCAGTGGTCGAACCCATATCGGCTGTAAAATGCCCTCGCCCTGTCGTTCGCCTCGTCTACGTCGAGGACCATCCGGTCCAGTGGGAGGTCCTGTGACCGCGCGTGGTCGAGGACCGCATCCATGAGTGCATCTGCGACACCCGTTCCGCGATACTCGGGAACTAAGAAGAGTTCGTTGAGCACCGCTGCGTCCCAGATAAACGTCATCTCCTCCGGTAACGCGAACGCATAGCCGACGAGCGTGGAGTCGCCCTCGCCGTCCGCGTCTGTCGCTTCCGCGACGACAACGCAGCCGGGGTCCTCGGACGTGCACCGCTCGACCCACGAGAGATACCGTGTTCGATAGTCCTCGGTGAGCTTGGCTTCGTACGTCGTGAGTTTGTCGTCGCCACCGGTCCCCTCACCGATTCCGAGTTCGAATCCGCGCTTGAGTTCCCAGAATTCGTCGGCATCCGAAGTTTCGTACGGCCGAATCTCGACGCCGTCCGGTGTCTCGCTCATGGAGAGCGGTGCGCCGGCATCGGATATGAATGCTTGGAGTCGGTGGGTGGTCGGCGGCGCGTGGACCTTCAGTCGGAGAGCGACGACTGCCGGCGCTCCGAAACGAGTCGACCACCGACGACACTTCCACCGAGGAGTATCAATAGCAGTTCCAGACCAGACGAGGCGAGCGGTGCGATTCGCTCTACAGCCTCCGGTTCAGCACCGGGTGAGGGGTCAACGACGGTACTGTAATGAAGCGTCTTTGTCGTCGGCGGCGACGGTTCTGGCTGCAGTTCGATGAACGTCTGGACGAACCCGCGCGTACTCGACCACTCGGCGTGCCCGTTCACCGAGTAAAAGGCGTCGTGGAGGGGGTAAAAGACGTTGACGCCGTTGGTGAACAAATCGGGGAGGATACCGCCGCCGAGCAGTGCGGCGAGTGCAACCCACGCGACGGCAATACCACGGGTCCCCCACCGTCCCCGAAGGAGCGACTGCTCACGAATGCGCGTGTCGTAGAGTACAAGCACGGCGAGTAAAAGGGGCAATAAGAGCGTGTGGAGGAGCGCTCTGTGACTCCCGGGAATGAGCGTGCTAGTGAACGAGTCGAGGTCCGGGACCGCGGCGGCGACGAGGACGACCGCAACCGCCCGTACATCGAACCAGCGGCCGAGGAGTGCTGTCCCGACAAGTCCACCGACAGCGACGTGAACGAGGGTCGATGGCATGACACACAGTCACTATCCGATGGCCTTGAACGTTCCCGCCCGAGTCGTTCGAACGCACTTCGCTCGTTCTTACCCCCGACGACCACCTGCTGGTGCTCGTGGGACTCCCGCCGGGTTCGTCAGGCGACGACTACCACTTTCGACACCCTTTTGCGGGACACTCTCGCACGTACCCCCATGTCCTACTCGTCCGTCGTACCGAGGTGCGGCCGATGACCGCGGCACCACGCGACGACCTCGCCCGCCGTATTGCGGGAGAGATTACCCTCTCGGACGATCCCGGTGCGACCCTCCGAAAGTGGCGCACAGACTTCGACATCTCGCAGACGGCACTCGCCGAACAACTGGATGTGTCTTCGTCCGTCGTCTCGGACTACGAGAGCGGCCGACGCGAGAGTCCCGGTATCGGCGTCATCCGTCGGATGGTCGAAGCCCTTCTCGATATCGACGAGGCTCGCGGTGGCAGTCGTATACGGCAATACGCCCGCGTTCTCTCCGCCGGGTTCGAAAGCGACATCGTACAGGACCTCCGGGAGTACCCGACCTCGATTCCACTCGATAGCTTCTACGATGCTATCGGTGCGACGCCCATCGTCGACGGCGACCAAGACCGCATCAGCGGCCACACCGTCATCAACAGTATTCAGGCGATTACCCGACTCTCCTCGGAAGAGTTCTACCGCCTGTACGGTCAATCGACGAGTCGCGCACTCGTCTTTACCGACGTCACCCGCGGGGAGTCACCGCTCGTCGCCATGCGCGTCGTCACCCCGACCCCGAACGCGGTGATTCTGCACGGACTTACGGAAGACGAACTCTGGGAGCACGCCCCTTCGCTCGCCACTATCGACGGTTTCGCCCTCGCCGTGACGAACCGCGAGTTAGATGGAATGCTCGAAGACCTGCGGAAGTTACCCTAACCGAATCTCCCGATAGCGCCCGCGAGACACGTCGTTTTCCCAGACTTTCTTCGAGAAGCCCAAAAAGACCGAAGGGACAGTACGTCGACAATCATTCATGGAAATTCGTGAACTTCCAGCACTCCTCGAATCCGAACTCACGTACCCGGTCGATACCGGCCGTGTCGTCGACCAGATTGGAAACGTCGAACTCGACACCCCGGCGACAGATACGTCTGAGACCATCGGAGTGATTTTAGCCCCGTTAGGCGCGACAACGTTCGACTCTCCCAACGAGTTGTATAATACGATTCTTGGGAACGTGAGCGACGACTTCATCGGCCGAAAGTTCTACGACGACCGCGGTGCGAACCCGGCGGCCCCCTCGAACGCGCCAGACCCGACTGACGAGATTCAGTCGTTCTGAGGGCGCTTCGGGTCCCCGCCCTTCAACGTCGTTACTCGACGTACTCGTAGCGGCGCTCGTTCATCCGACCCCAGCCCGTAAAGACGAATTCGGCTTCGGGTTGGGAGAATTCCTCGACTTCGATTTCCTTTTCGTGGTTGTGCACGTCGTGGATGAGTTCGTAGTCGTCGAATGAAATCTCTGTGCGGGCGGCAAGTTGGTCATCGACGTCGAGTGCCTCGATTTCGTCGAGCCACGTCTCTTGGACAGTTTCGGCGTGAATCTCGGCCTGCGCACCGGAGCCGTACGAGCCGAGTAGAAGCTGTTTTCCGACCATATCCTTGCCCTCCTCGGCGGCGGCTTTCAGCGCCGACGCGCGGGCAATGTGGATCGACCCGGTGTACCAGTTGCCGACGCGGCTGGAGATATCGAGCGTCGGCTCGATGACGCGGGCGTACCAGTCGCGGTACTGCTCGGTCGTCTTCAGCTCATCCATGTACGCGCGGATGGCTTCCTCGTAGTCGTCCCACGTCTCGAAGTCGGCTTCGCGGGGTTGGCGACCGATTTCGCTTTCGAGTTCGTCTTCGATTTCCGTATCGCGACTCATGTGACGGAAGCCGAGTAGTGCGGCCTTGCGGACCATTCCGGGGAACGGCGTGTGGAACGGGATGTACTCGAAGTCGTCGGGATGTGTCCGACCCGCGACGCTCTCGTAGTCTTCGAGCGCCTCGCGCATGCGTGCGAGATACACCTGCATGGAACGCTTGCCGTCCACGGAGGGGAACTGCTGGTTCGGCTTGAGGAAGTCAGTCTCGTCCATGCTGCCGTATCCCTGTTCAGTCGAGAGTTCGACGAGGTCTGGGTCTTCGTCGATGAGCATCGCAACGGCACCGGCACCCTGCGTCGCCTCACCGGGGTCGCCGCGCTCGTAGAGGGCGGTGTCGGTTGCAATGACGAGCGCCGCGCGTCCGCGGTTGCGCCCGGCCTTAATCCAGTTGTAGGCGTCGTCGAGGCTCTGGGTTCCGGCAATGCACGCGAACTTTCGCTCGCCCTTGTTGGCGTGGCGGAAGTCGTCTTCAAACACCTGTTCGAGACAACCGGCGATGTACGTCGACACCGGCTTGGAGTTGTCGAATGCGGACTCGGTCGCCACGTCGATGCGGCCGATATCGTTGGGCGTGAGGCCCTTTCTCTCCATCAGTCGCTTGGCGGCGTTCGCGCCCATCGTGACGATGTCCTCGTACACGTCGGGGAACGACGACATGTGGAGGCCGAGGCCCTTCGTGTACTTCTCCGGGTCTTCGCCCTTCACCGGCGCGAAGGTGTTGGGGAGGTCTAATACGAGGTTACCCGTCCAAATCTCGATGGCATCGATGCCGACGGAAGTCATGGTCGAGGTTACAGATTCGGGGGATAAGGTTTTGTCGATGACTGGTTACGTTGGATGTCGAACATCCGAACGACCACCGGAGTTCAGCTCAGTAGGGATCCGTAGCCGTAAACGTGTACTCTTGTGAACTTCCGTCCCCGAAGTACAGGGTCACGGCCACTTCTTCGCCTTCCATTCTGACACGGTTCCCACCGTTGTTCTGGAATTCGTAGATGTATATCGTCGCTTGACTCCCAGCGTCTACCACGCCATTTTCAGTGAGGCGCTCTCGCTGACCCAGACTGTATGGCGTCCCACTGTCTCCGTAGTACGGTGGGCCGCCGTCCATCTCAAGGAGACCGTCGTCAGATGCGTCGAGATACACCTCGTGTTGTCCGTCTTGATACTGGCCACCGTTGCTCTCACGCACGTAGCGTGCTTGTGATGCGCTGGTTTCGATCGAGATGCCGGTGATACTGACCGAGTCGGAACCGTCGTTTCGAACCTTGAACTGGGCACCGGATGTCTCGCCACCATTTGCGAGTGCAAGCCCGCTCCCCGAGACGTAATTCATATTGTCTCCCGAGGAGCCTCCACCACTTCCCGAGACGATTTTAACACGTATCGTATCGGACGAACCACCGGCCGTCGCGTAAGCAGTTGCGACCCCATCGGAGACTGAAATCGTCGTGCTGGCGACACCATTCCCGTCTGTTTCGTCCGTTCCTAATCCACCGGTCAAAACGGTCGAGTCGTTCGTCGCAAAGTCGACATTCGCGTTCGAAACTGACTGGCTGTCATCCGCCACAGTGACGATTCCGTCGAAGTCCGAAACACTACTGCTGTCAACGACGAGCGTGTCGTTTGCACTGTAATAGTCGACGGCACTGCCGCCGGTCGAATCCATCTCGTCTCCATCCCAGACAATATCGTATAGTCCAGTGATTCCGGACCCTGACCCGGAACCAGGGACGACTTCGGCGGTTGCATTCTGCAGGCGAGACGCGTCGAAGTCTGTCGATGGGTCGCGGTTGATGCTCGCCCGTACGGTGTAGCTTGTCGCACTCGGATCAGTCAACGAGACCGTAACCTGTCCATCCGCGTCTGTGTCGAGGTCCGTGAGTTTCGATCCGGATTGTCCCTGTGCCGCAAGCGGTGTCGAAGGGAGCGCGGTTACATTTAGGGTTGCTCCACTCACCGGATTGTTGTACCTGTCTCTCACCTCGAACGTCACCGACGAACTACTCTTGTCAGCGACTGTGAGGTAGTGTGGTGACTGGGATTCGGCACCCGACCCGACCTCAATCTTCCCGACTCGGAGGTTATAGGTCTCGCCGCGCTCCATCTCGATGACGACGCTCCCGGCCGCCCCATCGTGAACTTCGTGAACGTAGGCGTCGTTCGACGTATCGCCCGAACCATCTAATTCCTCGGCGTCGGTCAGAATCGTCTTCCAATCCTCGACCGAGAGCTTCGTCGGTACGGTAATCGTCACGTTGCTCGTTGACGAGTTGTTCGTCACGGACACCGTCCGGGTCGCCGAACTCACTGCCTGCGCGTCGATAGTCGCGCTTCCGACGCCGTTTTCGGAGTAGTTCCCGTCGAGGAGAACCAGCGAGATGGTTCGGCCATCCACGAGCGACTGTCCAGTAAGCGTCCCGTTGTACCCGCTTTCGAAGCGGTTGTATGCGATAGTGTTCTCGTACACCGTCGTCGGCGAACTCTGCATGACGTGGTAGCGCGGGCTGTATTCGAGCGATTTCGTGGTGAAGGAAAGCGCATTATCGGCGACGTAGTCGTCCGTTTCGTCCTCGCTCGTGCTGACATTCGAGACGGTGAGCGTTCCGAGTGACTGTGTCTGGAGTGTCCCAGAGACTGGTCCGGGATTGACGAACAGCGTCCGACTCGGATAGCGTGTGCCGAGTGAGACGGTCGCCGGACGAGTCATCGGTTCTGACGCGCTCTCGATGACGGCCCCGCGGAGCGAGACGAAATCGTCGTGAACGTTTTGGTTGTGTTGGAACTCGACCTGCTCGTTTTGATTCGGGACGACGGTTGCCTGGTACATCGACATCGAGATGATGATGATGCCGAAGAGCAGCACTGCTCCGATCTGAACAGTGACTGCACGCTCATCGCCCCGAAAGTTCATATAACCCGAAGGTAACTCGAAGGGGAAAAAGACTCCTACCGTCGTCGATGTGCGTGAGAGGCGGCCGAGATTAGTCTTCTTCTTCGACGACTTCAGGCTCCGACAGCCCGCTCTGGAGGCTGTCGAGACCGTTGACCCACTCGGTGACGAGTCCGAACTCGAGTTCGTCGAGCACTTCGATGTCGAGTTCGTCGCCGTCGATGACGCGGGTACCGACCTGCACGATGTAGCCAAGCGCACTGTCGAGGTCGTCCGCTTCCTCGGCGTCCGCGGCGGCGAGCACGTACGCCTCCATGTCGTCTTCGAGCTCTGCAGGACCTGCAACGAGGTACTCCTCGGCCGCGAAGAAGGCACACGAGAGGCTCGTCTGGACGCTCCCGATGAGAATCTCGGCTTCTTCGTTCTCCGACTCGAATTCGGCTTCCGCCATCACGATGTCGTGGACGGTTGCGAGTTCGTCGAGCGCCTCCTCTTCGTCGAGGGTGTCGTCGTCGTAGGCGGTCAGAATCTTCGCGATTGCGATTGCCGCGTCGTTCTGCACGTTCATCAGCAGACGACCGGTCTCCTCACTTTCGAGGTCCAAGTCCTCTTCTTCGACGCGCGTCAACCAGTTCTGCCAGCGTTCCGGCGAGTAGTATCGTTCCTCGGCCTCGGTCATACTTACAACCTCCCGTGCCGGACTCAAATGCCTTTCTTATCCTGCTGGCAGTGCGTGCGATTCAGGAGCATGTGCGCTCTCGACACGAGACGCACCAAGAACCACCGTCAGCACCCCTTCTGTGCCGCATCAGAACAGCAGCCGAGAGGTATCGGTGATGTTCGCAGTCGGGAGTCGCTTCAGACGAAGTTAGTTGTCGAGGGTCGCCTCGGTGTCCACGTCGTACACGAGTGCGGGCGTCTCGACGTGCGCGTTTCTAACTGCCGCATCGTATCCCTCGTCCAAGAGCCAGTCGACCCGACGCGGAACTGTCTTCGGTCCCATCACCGCACCGGGTCGGTCAGGGTCGTCGATAAAATCGGTCTCCATGAGGAACGGCACACCTCGCTCGGCGGCGTCTTCGAGGCGGTCTTTGTCGCTCATGACGCTCGGCGTCCCGCCGGTGAGGTGTCCCTGCGCGTAGTGTTTGACCACTCGCTCGCGCGGGACGTCGCGCTCGTCGGCCCAGTCGGCCACGTCCGAGAGGTCGGTCGTCGATTCCGTGTGGAGTTGGAGTGCGCAGTCGCAGTCGGCCGCGAGGTCGAGTCCGTGTCGGAGCACGGCGTTCGATGCCTCCCAGACGGCGTCCGTAACCTCGTAGTGCGGTCGCCCGGATTTGAGCGCGAGCGCGTCGCCCGCGCGGACATACTCTGCGGCAACATCCAGACCGGCGGCCATCAGGTCTCGCGCGTCTCCGGGGTCGTATCCTCTATCGTCGACGAGTTTCGAGACGAGTCCGGGGTGGACGCCGAGGACGGGCCACGCGCGCCCGTCGAGGATTTCTGCGGCCGCTCGAACCACGTCGATGGTCGTCTCGAAAACCGGGCGGAAGTCCTCGCCCGTCTCCACCTCGTGGCCGAGGAGCCACGAGGGTTTATTCACGACGAGCAGGTGCGTGCCGCCGCTTCGAGCGAAGTCCTTCACGGCCTCCAGTCCGCGACCGTGGTCCGGGTCGAGGTGGAGGTGATTGTCCAGTACCGGCGTGTCGAACTCCTGCATAGTGTGGTGGTCGAGCGGAGCGGGAAAAAGCGAACCGTTCGCGTGCGACGAAGATGACCCGGTGAACAGTTACAACCGTCTTTATCAGTCGTCGGTGTGGTCGACAACTTCGTCGAGCGTCATCGCGTGGGTGGCCGCGTTTTGGAGTGCGTCCGACCGTCCGTAGCTTCCGGGTGCGATGGCGACCGTTCGGAGACCGTACTCGTTTGCCGTCTCCAGTGCGGGCTTAAAGTCGGTATCCCGCGAGGCAACAGCGATGACATCCGCGCGACCCTCGACGGCAAAGCGTGTGAGGTCGACTGCGAGTTTCACGTCGACATCACCGCTCGTAATCACGACTTCGAAGCCGCGGGCTTCGGCCGCCTGAATCAGTCCGGGGGTAGCGTGCTCGTCGAGATATAGTCGCGTCGCGCTCATCGTTCCGCCGAGCGACCGCGCAGCCATCCGAATGTCGTCTAAATCTACGTCGAACTCGTCGCGGAGAACGTTCGGTCCATCCACGAAGAGTGCTACTTGGCCCGACGGTGCACCATCGGGACCGAACAACCGCCGCAGGAGGTCCATACACCACCTCGCCCGGTTTCAGGTTTATAAATTTCGAGGGAGTCGCCGAAGTAGTGCCGGGGCAGACCGACGGAGCCGACGCGAGAACAATTAGTCAATTTATTTGAGTTTCTGACTATCTCTTAGTAATGTCTTGATAATTATGGTGAAATCTAAATTTCAGTCAAGCTAACACATAATATCGTAGTGCACTGAGTCATGTTTGCCCATGGCAGGCACACCGAACTTCGACAGACGAAGCTTCCTACGACTCGCCGCAGCCGCAGGCCTCACCGGCATGGCTGGTGTAACTAGTGCGACTCCCGGTCGCTCGCCCGGTCCGAAGAAGGACGAAATCCTCGTCGGCGTCACGTCGACTGCCGACAGTCCGCGGAAGGCAGTTGCGGATGCAGTTCCGGGGAATGCTGAGATCGTTCACGAGAACGAGACCCTCAGCTACGCTGCAGTCAAGTTCCCCTCTAAGGCACCGAAACAAGCGCGTGAAAACTTCATCTCGGCGATTACGAAGCGAGATGAAGTGAAGTACGCCGAGAAGAACGCGACGCACGAAGCGCTCTATACGGCGAACGACCCGAAGTATGGTAGTCAGTACGCACCCCAGCAGGTAAACGCCGACTCCGCGTGGGACACCACGCTCGGAAGTTCCTCCGTGAAGATTGCCGTCGTCGACCAGGGTGTCAAGTACGACCACCCCGACCTTTCGAGCCAGTTCGGCTCGAACAAAGGTCGAGACTTCGTCGACAACGACGGAGACCCGTATCCGGACCTGCTCTCCGACGAGTACCACGGAACCCACGTCGCAGGTATCGCCGCCGGGACCACCGATAACAACGAAGGTATTGGCGGAATCAGTAACTCCACGCTCCTCTCTGGACGCGCCCTTTCCGAATCCGGAAGCGGTTCGACGAGTGACATCGCGGACGCTATCGAGTGGGCCGCAGACCAGGGTGCAGACGTTATCAACCTCTCCCTGGGTGGTGGCGGCTACTCCTCGACGATGAAAAACGCCGTATCCTACGCGACGCAGCAAGGTTCGCTCGTCGTCGCCGCTGCTGGTAATGACGGCCGGCAAAGCGTCTCCTACCCCGCGGCATACAGCGAGTGTGTCGCCGTCTCGGCGCTCGACCCCGACGAGACGCTCGCATCGTACTCGAACTACGGGTCGGAAATCGACCTCGCAGCACCGGGGACGAACGTCCTCTCGTGCTGGACGACCAGTACCGAGTACAACGAAATCTCCGGGACGTCGATGGCGACGCCCGTCGTCTCGGGTGTGGCCGGTCTCGCGCTTGCCGTTCACAACCTCTCGCCCGCCGACCTGCGGAACCACCTGAAGAACACCGCAGTCGATATCGGCCTCAGCAGTACGAAACAGGGTTCGGGTCGCGTCGACGCCGCAAACGCTGTCACGACTGACCCCGGCGATGGCGGGGGCGGTGGTGGCGGCGGTTCGAAGGAAACGACCTACGATGGGACGCTCTCCTCGTCGTCGGACTCAAACTGTGTGAGCCACTCGTGGAACTACAGCTCCCCGTCACAGGTGGTCATCGACCTCAGCGGTCCGAGCAGCGCCGACTTCGACCTGTACGCGACCGTAGGGTCGGGAACGTGTCCGACGACGCGCTCCTACGATTACCGCTCGTGGTCCTACGACAGTACCGAACAGATCGTCATCGACAACCCCGACACGTCGGCAGACCTCGGTATCCTGGTCGACAGCTACAGCGGCAGCGGCAGCTACACCGTGACCATCACGGAAAAGGAATAACTCTCCCCAAGAAAGCGCGCTAGCCGTCTTCCGACGGACATTCGAGCAGGCATCGGCTCCACGGACTGTCGATGCTTCATGAGCGCGTAGGGCTATGGTCCCGAAAACCGGGTCCCGAAAACGCGTCATCACGCCCTACATCCTTGCGGCACGGAACCCCACGGTGCGCTGATACGACTTCGCTGCCTACCTCCCGTATGACTGGGCGCGAGGCAACACAAACAGTTGGTATTCTGGGGTTCCACAACAGCAGAGAGACGAAAGCCATCTGTAACGCCGTCTCTGTGCTCGGGCAGAACGCCGTCTGGCTTCACGAGGAGGCCGTCAGTATTGACGTGTCGTCTGAGGGTGTTACACTCGACCCCGACGTCGATGTCGTGGTCAACCGGCTCCTCCTTTCGAAATCGACGACACCACTCGAAGACCGCTCTATCACCAGTTGCTACGCGGCCGTGCAGTCAGTTCTCAACGACCCTCGAAACGCTCTCTTTGCCGTCCACAAACATGCGGCAGCGAGTCGACTGTCTCTGTATTCCCTCCGGTGCCGAGAGAGGTCTGACCGCGATGATGTGAAAAAGAACGGGTGTGGGTCGAACCGCGTTATTCGTTGACTTCGAGGACCTTCCCGGCCGCGATGGTCTGGCCCATGTCGCGGATTGCGAAGCTACCGAGTTCGGGGATATTCGAGGATGGCTCGATGCTGAGTGGCTTCTGCGGGCGGAGCGTGACGATTGCGGCGTCGCCAGCCTTGATGAAGTCAGGGTTCTCCTCTGCAACCTCGCCCGACGCGGGGTCGAGTTTCTGGTCGAGCGATTCGAACGTACACGCCACCTGTGACGTGTGGGCGTGAATGACCGGCGTGTAGCCAGCAGTGATAACAGACGGGTGCTGCATGACGACAATCTGTGCACTGAACGTCTCGGCTACGGACGGCGGCTCGTCGGCCGGACCACAAACGTCCCCGCGACGGATATCGTCTTTGCCCACGCCGCGGACGTTGAACCCGATGTTGTCGCCCGGACCGGCCTCGGCGACCTCCTCGTGGTGCATCTCGATGGTCTTCACCTCTCCGCCGACGTTCGACGGCATGAACATGACGTTGTCGCCGGTGTTCAGGATACCCGTCTCGACACGGCCGACGGGGACAGTCCCGATACCGGAGATGGTGTACACGTCCTGAATCGGGATACGGAGCGGTGCGTCAGTCGGCGGTGACGGTTCTGGCAGGTTATTGAGCGACTCCAGCACTGTCGGACCGTCGAACCACGACATGTTCTCCGAGGACTCGGCGATGTTGTCGCCTTCGAACGCGGAGATGGGGATGAACCCGGCGTCTTCGGTGTCGAAGCGGACCTGTTTGAGGAGCTGTTGGACTTCCTCTTTGACCTGCTTGTAGGTGTCCTCGCTGTAGTCAACAACGTCCATCTTGTTGACCGCGATGATGAGCTCCTCGATGCCGAGGGTGCGGGCGAGGAAGACGTGTTCGCGGGTCTGCGGCGCAACGCCGTCGTCGGCTGCCACGACGAGAATAGCATGGTCGGCCTGCGACGCGCCCGTAATCATGTTCTTCACGAAGTCACGGTGACCGGGCGTGTCGACGATAGTGAAGTAGTATTTGTCCGTGTCGAAGCGCTGGTGGGCGATATCGATGGTGACACCGCGCTCACGTTCTTCCGCGAGGTTGTCCATGACGTAGGCGAACTCGAAGCCTGACTTCCCCTTGGACTCCGCTTCCTCGCGGTGCTGTTCGATAATGTGTTCGGGTACGCTACCTGTTTCGAACAGGAGTCGACCGACGAGTGTGGATTTCCCGTGGTCGACGTGTCCGATGATGGCTAAGTTTTGGTGTGGTTTGTCTGCCATGGGTATCAGGGCACTGTCGCCCAGTTTGGTAAAATATGACACGCAGGGGTAAATCCGTTTCCCGGGTTACGGCGTGTTTCTTCTGAAGTTGAACGGTTACGGCGGATATTCCACCCTACGAGACTCTCGCAACAAATCACAGATAAGAATACGTCTCGAATCTACGGAGACGGCCGAGATAGAACAGTAAAATTCGTTCAAAGACGGTGCATCGCGGCGGCCATGTCGGCGAACGTGGCCGTGCGACGAACGGGTACCTCGCGAGCGTCAGCCTCGTCGGTGTTGGTCCTTACAACAATCATAGTAACTGTTTTGTGTCATTGGATAATAAAGATATCCCAAATCATTTTTCGTTTGGATTATGCTGCATTGCGTCCAACGGTTACAGTGCGAACCTTTATTTTTGACCTCCGAAACGTGACATGTGCATGATTCGAAACGAACGAAGCTGTACTCGAAGCCGTGAGTCCGGTGCGACTCACGGCTGGGTTCCGCGATAGTCGCCTCAACGCTGTTTCTCCCCGATTACTGACGAGCACTGTCCTGTTCGACACGTCACCCAGCCACCGGTTCATTGGAGGTGTCCGACGTGCGGCGGAGTGAAGCGATGCTGTTCACCAGTCGCGAAGCAGCGGGCTGGGAGAACGACACGGTTCAACTCGCAGTTCGCGCCGGTCTCATCAGACAGTTCGGAAGTGGACTGTTCGGTTTTACTCCCACCGGAGAGCGCGTCCGGAGAAAAATTATCCGTCGAATCAAGACGGAGATGGATACCATCGGCGGGCAAGCGGTTAGCTTGCCCAACCTCCAGTACAAACCCATCTGGGAGCAAAGCGGTCGCTGGGGGAGTTTCGAAGGCGAGATGTTTACCTTCGAGAACCGCGACGGACAGCAGTTGTGTCTCGCTCCTTCGCACGAGGAAGGAATCGTCCACCTCGTCGAGGGCATTGTCCGTTCCTACGAGGACGTTCCCCTGCTCTTGTATCAGGTCGAACGGAAACACCGCGACGACCATCCCCGGAATGGACTCCTTCGGACGAAGGAGTTCACGATGAAAGACGCCTACAGCCTGCACGCAACCGCCGACTCGCTCGACGAGTGGTACGGCCGCGTCCGCGACGCGTACTACCGCATCTTCGACGCGCTCGGCATCGACTTCGTCGTCGCCGACGCACAGAATAGTGTGATGGGTGGTTCCGCCTCCGAGGAGTTCATCGCCCCCGTCGAAACGGGAAGCGTCGAACTCGTCTACTGTGAAGCCCAAGGATGTCGCGTCGGTGTGACCGACGAATCTCCCGACGCCTCGCTCTTCGAAGGCGACGTATGCCCCGACTGCGGCGCGGCCCTCACCAGCGGCGAAGGTATCGAAATCGGCCACGTGTTCAAGTTGGGGACGCGGTACACTGACCCCGCCGACCTCACTGTCGACATGGCCGACGGCTCCGAACGACCCGTCCTGATGGGGAGCTACGGAATCGGCGTCGACCGACTCGTCCATACACTCATCGAGCAACACGGCGACGAAACCGGCTGTCGAGGGCCCGTGACCGACCGCGGAACCGCCGCACCCTACACCGTCTCGATTATCCCCCTCGAATACGGGGGCGACATCCAAGCGGTGGCCGACCGACTCCACCGTGAGTGCGGCCGAGCAACCGCCCTCCTCTTCGACGACCTCGACCAGACAATCGGCGAACGATTCGCCGAGAGCGACCTTCTCGGCGTTCCCTGGAAGGTAATTCTCGGGAACCACTTCAGGGAGACGGGCGAAGTCGAACTCGAACGCCGAGACGGGAAGACTCGGTTCATTGCACCCGGAGCAGTTTCTGAACTTGTCGGGCAGGCGTCATCAGGCAGCGAGTAAGGGAGCGCTCTTTCGGCCTACTGTTTTTTGCTCATTTCGGAGATGCCCACTGGGACCACGAAAGGACACATGTATACTAAATTGGCATTCTGGGATACATGTGTGGTGTCTGCATCTCTTAGATGAATCGTCGGCTAAATCGGGACAACGGTTCGGATTCCGATGTCAAATGGGAATCGTTTCGGGAACACGTCATCTGAGTCTCCAGTTCAGTGAACTGAGATAAAATTCAAATGACCATACGCACCCCCGAAGAGTGAGTTTAGCGCGGACGTTCACTTCGAGTGACTGGATTCGAATCGGATGAGCGCGTGACCATCTTGTCGAAGACCGCTGTTCATCACGCTCAAAACGCCTCAAGCGGCAATAATAATTGACCTCCAACGAGCTTTTCCGCTTTCATCTTCCACGCTACTTCGATGACTAACCGGAGTAAGCCTTCGTTCTCCAAGGGGGGGAGTGGCCTTGAGAACGTCTTTACTGCATCTCCGCTTGATTTCGACGCCGCGAATTTTTGTCAAACGCTGGTGGCGAACACGTCAGGGGGGCTGCTCACGGTTGACGAAGACGGCGTCATCGTCTTTGCCAACCCAGAACTCGAACGTATCTTGGGGTATCAGCCGGACGACCTAGTCGGTCAATCGTTGCAGACGCTCGTTCCCGACCGCCTCGAACAGGACCCCATGCAGGCGTTCCAGCGGTATCTCCAAACAGGCGAACGACAGAAAGACTGGAACGACATCGGCCTGACAGCGAAACATAACGAAGGCCACGAGGTACCGGTGTCGATCCGATTCCAAGAACACACACACGGCGGTCAGCGACTCTTCACAGGGACACTCCGGGACAACACCGACCGAGAACAACGCCGGAACGAACTCGAACGCTACGAAGACATCATCACGCACCTTCCCGAGGGTATCTATCGTACTGAGGCCTGTCCCGATGGCAACTTCGTCGAAGGAAATCCAGCGTTACGAGAGATGCTCGACGTCCCGTCGATAGACGCGCTCCGCCAGCAGGGCCCTGAGGATTTCTACACCAATCCGGATGAGCGAGAGGTATTAGAGGAGCGTCTCCACGAAGATGAAATCCTCTCGGACCACGAGCTGAAAGTACAAACCGCGACGGGCGAGACGATTTGGACGTCGGTCACGGCGATTAAGCGCGAAGAACACGGAGAGATATACTTCGATGGCGTCGTCGAGGACATCACCGAGCGCAAGGAGCGCGAGGAGCGATTTCGTGCCTTCCGGGAAGCGGTTGAACAGGCTGGCCACTCGATTTACATGACCGATCCCGATGGCACCATCGAGTACGTCAACCCGGCATTCGAGAGCATCACCGGCTACTCGGAAGAGGATGCCTGCGGTGAGACCCCACGTCTCTTCAGCTCCAACGAGCACGATGACGACTTCTATGCGGACCTCTGGGAGACCATTAAATCGGGTGACGTGTGGCAGGGTGAAGTGACCAACCAGCGGAAGAACGGTGACCAGTACGTCGTTAATCAGACGATTGCCCCCGTGAAAGATGAAAACGGTGATATCGAACGGTTTGTGGCGGTGAACGCCGACATCACCGAGCAAAAGGAGCGCGAGCGGACACTCGAACGCCAACGGGCGGCGCTCAAGTGTATCAAAAAGATGACTGAGAACCTCCGCCCGCTCAATCGTGCGCTCTCACGGGTCTCGACGCAAGCGGAAATCGAACAGGTCGTCTGTGAACATCTCGCCATGTCCGACACCTACCTGTTCGCGTGGTACGGCGATTACACGCCCGAACGTGAGCAAGTGACCCCACAGGAGTGGGCAGGGGTCGAAGCCGGCTATGTCGACGACTTCGAGTTGGCGACTGACGAGAGCGATGTCGGCCATCGGCTGATTAGTCAGGCCGTCCACACTCGCGATGTCCAAGCAGCCCGGAATGTCCTCTCTGACCCGGTATACGAATCGTGGCGTGAAGACGCGCTCGCCCGTGGGTATCAGTCCTTGGCCGCCGTCCCGGTCGTCTTCGGAGACACCGTGTATGGCGTTACTGTGGTGTACTCGAGTCGGCCGAACGCGTTCGACGAATACGAAAAGGGGCTACTCCGCGAACTCGGAGAACGAGTCGGCCACGCAGTCCACGCCGCAGAGAACGAACGACTCCTCCACACGGACACCGTTACCGAACTCGAGTTCCAGACGACGGGCGCGGAGTCCGTCCCCGTTCAAGTGGCTGAGGAACTCGACTGCCGGTTCGAGTTCGAAACCGTCGTCCCGACCTCGGAAAACGGGTTCCTCTGTTATGCGGCTGTTGAAGACGCAACCCCCGAGACAGTTATCGAGTATCTCTCGAACTCGCCGACGGTCGATCATGCGCGAGCGATCAACGCAACGGGCACTCAGGGAATGATCGAGTACAGAGTGAGTGAGTCCCCGATGACAAAGCTACTCGATTACGGCGCGACCGTGACATCGAAGGTCGTCGAAGACGGTGAAGAGACAATCGTTGCGGAGGTTGCACCAGATTCGAATACCCGTAAAGTCATCTCGGGGGTTCAGGCGGCGTATCCGGACACGACCTTCGTCGCCAAACGTTCGGTCGACCGCCCCGTACAGTCGATCAATCTCACGCACGACGTGCTCGACGACCTGTTGACCGACAGACAGCGAGAAGTGCTGGAACTCGCCTATCACGCAGGGTTCTTCGAATCCCCACGCTGCCCGCCGGGTGACGAACTCGCGCCTG
>NZ_JBZRPK010000559.1:0-7413 GCF_058382125.1 Haloferax sp. s1 | reverse complement strand
GTCACGTATGGACAAACAGGACCTGCGAAAAGAAGCACACAACCTCGACGTGACCGTCTGGGTGGGCAAAAGTGGTCTCGAAGCGGTCGTCGGCGAACTCAACGACCAACTGGCAAACCAGAATCTCGTGAAAGCGAAGTTCCTTCGCGCATCGCTCGGCGGCACGACGGTCGACGAGGCTGCGGCCGACCTCGCAGAGCGAGTGAACGCCGAACTGATAGAGACGCGCGGGAAGACAGCAGTTTTCCACAGATGAATCTCCTCGCGCTTCCACTCCAGTTACAGGGAGACGGTGGCGCAGTCGGTCGGTTCCTCGCACAGCAGAACATCCCGTACGCGGCGACGTTCGGTGCTATTTTAGGCTTCATTATCGGATTCGCCGTCGTCTACGTCGTCGGCAAGGCTGTTTTGTCGTCCGTCGTCAGTCGTATGCTCGACCGACGCGGGGCCGACAAACACGCCAAACAGCCCCTGCTGAAGATAGTAACTCTCGTCACGGCGTTTATCGCTCTCGCCGTCGGGTTCGGCTTCGCCGGCCTCGGGAACTTCTTGCAGTCGCTTGCGACCATCGGTGCCGCGGCGACACTCGCAATCGGCTTTGCGATGCAGGACGTTATCGCCAACTTCGTCGCCGGTATCTTCATCTTCACCGACCGACCGTTCCGCATCGGCGACTGGGTCGAATGGGATGGTAACTCGGGTATCGTGGAGGACATCTCCTTTCGCGTGACCCGGGTTCGGACGTTCGACAACGAACTGCTCACTGTCCCGAACTCACAGCTCACGAGCGGCGTCATCAAGAACCCCGTCGCAAAGGACAAGCTTCGACTGCAGGTCCCGTTTGGCATCGGCTACGACGACGATATCGAGAACGCGACCGATATCATCCTCGAAGAAGCCGACAAGCACGAGGGCATCATGACCGACCCCGAACCGTCGGTTCGGCTAACCGAACTCGGCAACTCGGCGGTCGTCCTCAAATCGCGCATCTGGATTTCGAACCCCAGCCGCGCCGACTTCGTCAAGACTCGGGGCGAGTATGTCACCGCGGTGAAAGCACGGTTCGACGACGAGGGAATCGACTTCCCCTACCCGAACCGCACGCTCAGCGGCGAACTCTCCGTCGAAGGGATTGAGCAACTCGCACGGTCAAACGACTGAAAAAGCCCGTCGTGTGAGGGGACTGTCCTCCTCTGCCGTCGTTTCTCGCTTTTTTGTCCGCTTAGAGTTCGATACGCTCGACCAGTCTGTCTTCGGACTTCGTGTTGACCGCGACGATTCTGACGTGGTCTTCGAGTCCCGACCCCTGTAGCTTCGCTTTCAGGAGGTTGTCGACCTGGTAGACGCCCGCGGCGTTCACCATCTCTATCTCCACGAGGACGGCCGCCTCGTCACCTCGTTTCAGCGTGACGTTTCTGATGGCACGACTGGAGAGCGTGTTGATGCCGCGCCCGCCCTTCTCGTAGGGGATACGCGAGCGACCGCGTTCCATGTCGAGCGCGTCGGCGACGCGGATAACACCCGCTTCGAGGGTCAGCGGGTCTTCCTCGCGGTGGTGACAGAGGATTGCGTGGAGGGCTTCGCCTTTGATGCGAACTGCATCGGCGAGGTCGTAAAACTGCGGAAGGAACCTGTCGAGCACGTCCGATGCGAGCGGAATCGAGTAGTAGGCGTGATTGTCGCGGTGGACGATGTGACCGATGTCGTGTAACTGCGCCGCGAGCGCGATGATGACCGCTTCGTCGGCCTCATCGAGTCCCTGTTCGGCCGCGCCGTTGAACTCACAGCCGCCGTCCTTGAGGAGGTCATAGAGTCTGAGCGCACGATTGAGGACGATTTCGATGTGCTTCGGACCGTGGTCGTTGTAACCCTTGCGCGTCACCGCGTTCACGTTCTGCGCTTCGAGGAGCGTCACTATCTCCTCGTCTTCGAGCAGTGCAGGAAGCACCTCGTTGAGTTTCTCGTCGGGGAACGCGTGGTCTGCATCGGGGTCGTAGGCTCGACCACCATCGAGGGACTCTTCAGAATCGCTCATGATACAGATGGTCGTCGTACCGAGAAAAAAGAACTGGGGAAAATCCGGGACAGGAGCGTCCCCCGCGACCTATACCGATGCAGCGGGACCTTCGAGTGCTGCGGCCGCCGCTTCGACCGCCTCGTAGTCGGGTTCGACGCCGGGGTCGTCGCTGACCCACTCATAGGTAATTTCGCCGTCGCCGTTCACGACGAAGACCGACCGCTTGGCGACGCGGTTGACACCGAGGTCGGCGAAGTCCATCTCCACGTCGTACGCGTCGACGAGTTCGCGATTCGTGTCGCTAATGAGACCGAAGTTGAGATTGTTCTTCTCGGCGAACTCCGAGAGCGTAAACGGTGTGTCGATGCTGACACCGTAGACTGTCGCCCCGATATCTTCGAAATTTGCCATCTGGTCGCGGAAGGTGCACATCTCCGTTGTGCAGACGCCGGTGAAGGCCGCGGGGAAGAATGCGAGGACGATGGGAGCTTCGTCGAGGTGTTCAGAGAGCGTGAACAACTCGATATCGCCGTCGATGTCGGTCAGCGGTGCGGTAAAATCAGGCGCAGTGTCGTCGACAGATACCATATGCGGTGCATATTCGCGGGGGGCACATTATCTCTGCGTCGGCGGAGATACACGGTCCCGTACTCCCGGCCGACAGTTACGCATCCAAACAGGTGATTCGAGCGTCCGGCCACAAGATATTCGTAGGAGTTGCCCTCGTTCGAGGGCTGTGGACTCCGATTTCGATGCATCCGACCAACGTTATTCTGCAATTCCTGAGGCCGTAGAAGGCAAAAAGCCTATAATTGCCACTGGACAACGCAGAAATAGCGATGTTCGAGACCATTACCCCCCTGTTTCCGGGACTCCCGGGCGGGCCGGAGCTGCTCATCGTCCTCCTCGTGCTCGTCCTGCTGTTCGGCGCGAACAAGATTCCGAAACTTGCTCGCTCTACCGGGCAGGCCATGGGCGAGTTCCAGCGCGGACGCAACGAAATCGAAGAAGAACTGAAAGAGATGGAAGGCGACGACGAGGAAACCACCTCCGAAACGTCGACGTCAACGTCAACGTCAACCGAGACGTCGACCGAGACGGAGGCGTAATCGCAGCTTCTTCCTCGATTTTTCTCTCCCGGCCAACGGGGTCGAACCACGCGATTTTTGATTCGCCCTGAAAGACGTTTCTGTAGGGCGTGTGGCCTAGTGGACAGGGCGAGAGGTTCCTAACCTCTCGATCGCGGGTTCGAATCCCGTCGCGCCCGCTTCACTCACTTCGTTCGTTCAGCGGGCGCTCCTGAGTCCCACTCGGCGGTGCCTCGTGGGATTCCCGTCGCGCCCGTTTTCCTAGAACGAAGTGAGCAGTGAAAACGGCACGAGGGATTCGAATCAGGGAGCAACTTGTTGCGACCGAGGTTCGAATCTCGTGACCGGAGGTCACGAAGTGCAGCGCGTAGCGCCCGTTAAAATACACAGCCACGTCAGCTACGGCTCGTAATGGCTGACGTGCTCCGGTTTGATTGAGAGAATAATGCGTTCAGTCTGGATTGGGTTGGGATATTCATCCTCGCCCATATATCGTTTTGTCATCTCGTCGATGTGCTCGCGTGCCCCTTCCGTGGTGAGTTCGTTGACCTCACCTCGGACGGAGAGCATGCGGTAAGGGTTCTCCGGGTCGGTCATACTGATTGCGACTCGCCGGTCATTTCGGACGTTTTTCTCTTTTCGGCGGCCACGTTCCGTATTCACTAACAGACGGTCAGCATCGGCGTCGTAATCAACCCATACCGGCGTCACATGCGGACTCCCATCCGGCAAAAGCGTCGACAGATGGGCGAACGTCTGCTTCTCGAACAGGTCTTGGAAGTCAGCAGGGATCGAAGCCATAGTGACAATTGGTGACACATCTACTAATACACACCTCCTGTTTGCACCTGACCCGAATTCGGTTCGTCTGAGACTCGACAATTGACCCATCTGACTCGTTTCCTGAGGGGTATCGAGACTCCCCGAGACAACAAGATGACAACCGAAAACCCGTCGATAGCGACAGCAACGACGCCTATTTTGTATCCCTAAATAGCCAATTAAGGTGCGACTCTGGTTGATAAGTCTGTTTCGACGATAATAAACCCCTATAAAAAGAGTACTTAAACAAGTTTTAAACTGTGAATTAAATGAGAAAAAGACTTTTCCATCGGCCCGAATACCCGGAGGACAATGGCAACCGAAGACGCCGACGGAGCAAATCGCAAGGCGTTAGCTGGTGACACCGAGCCACCGGCGGAGGGAGACACCGCTCCGGAGCAGGCGTCGAACGCCCGTGTCGGCGCGTACACATGGGCAGATTTTCTCGACGAGTACGGAGATGACGGTGATGTTTCGGCCCTCTATGGCTTCGACCCCCGTGCTCGCAGCGACGCACCGGGACAATCCCGGTGGGAAGACGACGACGAACGGGAGATTCCGACGCCAGGTCGGACCGACTGGGAAGGTGTGAGTCTCGACCCCGAGGCGTATCTCGATTTCCACCCGGTCGATGTCACCGACTTCGTCGGCAAACGCGGTGCACACGCGACGGACATCCACGAGCAGTTCGAGGCGTTTTGCGACCCCGAGACGACGCCCGTCGTCAAAGACGAGTGGCTGTGGGAGCATTACAAACGCGAGTACTACTACGAGGACGACGGCTCGCGCCCACGCGACGACGAGGGTAAAATCGTCCGCTTCGACGCCGAAGACGCCCTCGGATTCGACCCCGACTATATCGAGAACGCGCTCGCACGGGGTGGACAGCGGGCCGAAGAACTCGACGCGGTAATCGAAGAGCGGACCGTCGATATCGACCCCGACCTCGACGAAGACGCGTTCTTTTCGAGCGCAGACGGAACGACGACGCTGGCGAATCGCTACGACCTCGAAAAAGCGGTTCCGATGGAGAAGAAGACGCACTTCCGCGAAGTCGAGCGGTACTGGGTCAACAAGCCCTACGCGTTCGTCATCCTCTTTCACTCGGTCAAGGAAAACGAGACGAAGTACTACGTCGTCGAACCGCACTTGAATCGCATCGAAGAAGACCTGACTGAGTTCCTCACGAGCAAGCTTCGAACCGCGATTAAATACGGCGACGACAGCGTCGTCGAGGGCGGTCCGGACAACCGTGGTCGGGTCATCGAAGCACAGACCTACGAACTGCTGTCTCGCTACGACCTCTACGACGCGCCCAACTCTTCGGGAGACAGTGTCGACAACGACGAATCCGACGCTTCGGGTCTCGTCTCTCGACTCGGGTTAGACGGTCTCTTCGGCGGCGGTGACGATACGAGTACGTCGACCACTGGCAACCAAAAACAGCGTTTCGGTGGCTTAGGCTCGCGATTCGGGCTGGGGAGCATCTTCGGCGGAGGAAGCCGAGATTCTGGTGACGATGACCCACTCGGCGGAATCGACGGCATCGCGGCCCGCCCGGAATCGGCGGTCCTCGCCGACGACGCCGACGACCTGAACGACTATCAGGTTCGGAAGATGCAGTACTATCTCCGTCGCGACTTCATCGGGTACGAACGCATCGACGGTATCAAACACGACATCAACGTCGAGGACATCTCGTGTGACGGCTACAACTCGCCGGTGTTCGTCTACCACTCCGACTACGAACAGATAATCTCGAACGTCTATCACGGCGAGGGCGAACTCGACGATTTCGTCGTCAAACTCGCTCAGCGGTCCGGCAAAGGTATCTCGAAGCGACGGCCACAGGTGGACGCGACGCTCCCCGACGGGTCGCGTGCGCAACTCACGCTCGGCCGTGAGGTGTCCGACCACGGAACCAACTACACCATCCGGCAGTTCAAGGACGTTCCGTTCACGCCCATTGACCTCATCAACTGGTCGACGTTCTCGCTCGAAGAGATGGCGTTCCTGTGGCTCTGTATCGAGAACGACAAGAGCCTGATTTTCGCAGGTGGCACCGCATCCGGGAAGACCACCTCGCTCAACGCAGTCTCGCTTTTCATCCCGTCGAATACGAAAATCGTCTCCATCGAGGACACCCGTGAGGTCGAACTCCCCCAGCGGAATTGGATTGCCTCCGTCACCCGCCCGTCGTTTGCTGACGACGACAAAGGTGACGTAGACGAGTTCGACCTGCTCGAAGCCGCGCTTCGCCAGCGCCCCGACTACATCGTCATGGGCGAGATTCGCGGCGAAGAAGGCCGGACACTCTTTCAGGTCATGTCGACGGGGCACACTACCTACACGACGTTCCACGCCGACTCGGTCGGCGAGGTGCTCAAGCGATTCACGACCGCGCCAATCAACGTCTCGAAGACGATGTTCACTGCGCTCGACCTCGTCTCTATCCAGACATCGACGCGGGTCGGCGGCAACAAGGTACGCCGAAACAAGTCGCTCACCGAAATCAACCACTACGACCCCGAAAACGACGAAATCAACGTTCAGGACGTATATCAGTGGCAAGCCGAGACGGACGAATTCCTCCAGATGGGGTCGTCGAACACGCTCGAAGAAATCAAATTCGACCGCGGGTGGAATCAGGAGACACTCGAACTGGAGATATTCAAGCGGCAGGTCATCCTCGCGTACCTCATCGACCGCGGTCTCAACACGTATACGCAGGTCGCAGCGACGTTTCAGGCGTTCATCAACGACCAAGACACCATCATCGGCCTGATGGTGACCGACGACCTCGAACGCAGTCTCGAAGACCTTCGCGAGATGGAGTCAGTCCACATCAATATCGACCCCGAAAGTGAGGCGATGGTCCCGCGACCGGAGCCGCCGGAACACGTCCGAAAGCTGGCCAAGAAGATTCTCCGTCGGGCCGAAGAAGAGCTATTCCCCGACTACCGTGGCCGCGACGTCGGCGAGGTCGCAGAGGCACTCGGGCACATGCGTAACGAACCGGACGTGGAAGCAGACCCCGCACAGCACGCCGAACTCGACGTACTCGAAGAGGCGACAACTGACCCCGAACTCGACGAAGGAACCGAACGCTCAGAACTTGACGAAGGCGACGAAACGCCCGAAATTGCGGGCGACGACGGCCCGTCATCACTCGACGGTGAGGACGAAACCCCGGCGCTCGAATCGGGGCCCGACGATGCCGAGAGTGGGTCGGCTGACGACCTGTGGAACTCGATTCAGGAGTCTGACGTTGACGCCGACGACCACTTCGATTTCAATGAGAGCGCACCGTCGTTCCCCGACCCCAACGACGACGATGTCGACCTCGACGACTTCTTCGGTGCATTCGGTCTCGGGGAGTCAAAAGCGGGTAACACGGGCCACAGTGGCCCGTCCCACGACGAAGCAGAGCGCGACCAGTCGACCCACGATGAACCAGAGTACGACCAGTCGACCCACGATGAACCA
>NZ_JBZRPK010000560.1:0-7507 GCF_058382125.1 Haloferax sp. s1 | reverse complement strand
CGCTTGACCTCAGCGCGGGTGCGACGAAAGCGGACCTGAAGACGGCGATTTCGGGGCACGTGCTCGCCGAGACGCAGTTGACCGGAACGTACGCGCCGGGAGTCGGTCGCACGAGCGAGCACGAACTATTCGACTCGTTCGACGACCGCGCTCTCACCTTCGTCTCGCACATCGACCTCTTAGCCGAAGACTCGAATCACGTCGAGATTCGTCCGGACGTGTTCGGTTACTTCGGGAATCCGAACGCGTCCACCCACGAGGGCGACCCAGACGAGCAGTTGGTCGGCCATATGATGGTCGACGGGTGCGTCGCCGCGGTACCAGTCGAGAAACGATTCGGCCGCTTTTTCTCCGACCGCCTCGGCCGGGACGCCGCGTTCGCCGTAAGCGTCAAAGCCAGCTACGATGTCGCCAGACCGCGCAACGACGACCACTGCCGTTCCGGGTGACGTACTTTCGACGGCGGAGACGGACGACCGAACCGGGGCTTCGATGTCCGCCCCGGCCAGTGCGTCTCGGACGCCTTCGACCTGCCGCTCCCCGACAGATGCGTCGGAAAGTGCCTCGCTGGCGACCGAGTAGACGTGTATCTCATCGAGTTGCGGGCGGTGGAGCAGGTCCAGCGACTTCGGCTTCGCCGGGTTAATTCGAACGGCGAGTTTGCCGCCGCCAGCAGGGTAGAACCCGCGTCGAGAGACGTTCACATCGAAGTCGACGCCGAACGTCGAACACAGCGGACGCTTCACGTGTCGAAGGTAGTCCGTCGGCGGCGACCACCGAACGTCGGTCCCGCCGGTGACAGTGAGAGAAAGTGGGTCGTCGAGTGCGACAGCGACGGGCAGCAGTGTCTCACAGACGAGCGTCGTACTCCCCGCAGTTCCGACCGACGCTTCGACCGGGTCGGCGCGAATCCCGTCGGGCGAAAATTGGAGCCTCGAAGACCCCTCGTATTCCCCGTCAACGTCGGCGTTGGCGACGGAACCGGCGACAGAGACGCACGCGACGTGTTGTGGCCTGAGTCCGGGTGTCGAGCGATTCCCACGGATGTTGTCCATCTCGAACGACTCGCCAGTGACGAGCGAGAGCGAAAGCGCCGTTCGGAGCAGTTGGCCGCCGCCTGCGGCACCGTCGAGCCGGTGCATTCAGCGGACGACGGTAACCGGACAGGGTGAGCGTTCGACCAACTCCTTGGCGACGCTGCCGACGAGACCTTCGTACTGTTTCGAGAGGCCGCGATGGCCGACGAAGATTCCGTCAGCGTCCACGTCGTCGACGTAGGATGGAAGCGCCTCGACGGGGTCGCCGTAGAGGAGTTCAGTGGTCGTCTCGACGCCCGCCTCGGTGGCGTGCGCTTCGGCCTCTTCGAGAACGCTTCCGGCCCGCGTTTCGGCGTCTTCGAGACTTTCGGCGACGATTCGGTCGCCGGTGCCTGCGACACCCACAACTGGCTCTTCGCCCCCTTCGACGAGGACGCGCGGTTCGACCGAATGGACGATTGTGACCGCCGCACCTTGCGGTTCGGCCATGGTGAGCGCGTAGTCGAGCGCCCGGTCTGCGGCCTCGGACCCGTCTACTGCAACGACGAAGTGCATGTTCGAATACACGTGCTCCGACGAGAAAAAGGGGGGAGGAAGCTATCGTGCCCGGAGAATTAGTGGACGAGTCGACTGCAGGTCCCACAGAGGTTCTCTTCTTTTACGTCCACTTCGCGGACGGTCGGTGAGAACGACATGACGCACTTGTTGTTGTCGCAGTGTTCGAGACCGAGGGTGTGTCCAATTTCGTGGACGACTTCTTTGCGGATTCGGTCCGAGAGAACCTCTTCGGCGGGCTTGTTCGTGATGCCGCCATCAGTAGAGGTCTGTAGGCGGTGCGTGGAGATGACAGAACCATTACCATTGAGATAGGCGAGACCGAAGACGTAGTTTCGGCGACGGTAATAGAGGTCCTTCGCCGTGATGCCGATGTTTTTCTCGCCGCGACCGACGCGACTCGCGAGTTCGATAAACTGCTCTGCACGGTACTGATTCCGGCTTCTATCGAACGCACCTTCCGGAATTGCCTGGTTCGACTGTACGGTCACATCACAATCGTAGACGGACCGAAGCCCGGCAGAGGCCTCCCGCTTCACCGAAGCAGAAATATCCCCGATAGGCACGATATCGACAAGCATGCGAGGGATTAAGCGGGGGCGCGCCATAAATATCCCGACGTGAGAGACTCGTTGCGTGACGCTCTCGTAACACGATTGAAGGGTTACGAGCGGGTGGCCGAAGTCGGCATCGGACGCAAACCAGCAGTGGCGGCCGAACTCGCCGAACGCGGCGTCGAAGTCGTCGCCGTCGACGTTCACGACTTCCCCGTCCCTGAGGGCGTCCAATTCGTCCACGACGACGTGTTCGCCCGTGTAGATTCGAACGAACCCGGCCCCTACGAAGATGTGGACGCTATTTATGCGCTCAATATCCCCGTCGAGTTGCACCGACCGACCGCCCGTCTCGCCCGCCGCGTCGGTGCCGACTTCCTCTTTACGACGCTCGGGTACGACGAACCGTCGATTCCCGTCTCCCGCGAGTCGCTGCCCGGTGATACTTTCTACGTCGCCGACGACAGCGCACGGGGTCGAGGTCGAGGTCGGGATTTCGACCGTAGCCAAGAGTAAGGCACTTCCCTTCTCGTTACACGGTTCCAGTATGCACGCGGACGTTGTCGTCCTCGATATCGACGGAGTGCTCGTGGATGTCGCCGACTCCTACCGGCGCGCCATCGTCGAGTCGGTGGAGCGACACTACGGCACGACCATCTCCCGAGACGACGTTCAACTGTTCAAGGACGCCGGCGGGTTCAACAACGACTGGGAACTGACCTACGCGGCGGCCCTGTACGTACTCACGGCCCGCGAGACGGGCCACTCGCTCGCCGAGTTCACCGACGAAATCGCCACCCGCGGCGGCGGCCTCGACGCTGCGGAGGCTGTCGTCGAATCGGCTCTCGACGACCCTTCTGTCGTCTTCGACGAGTGGGACCCCGAAGCGCTCCGAGAGACGTTTCAGGCGCTCTACCTCGGCGGGGACCTCTACCGTGACCTCGAAGGCGGTGAGCCACCATTCGAGGCGTCCGGCTACATCCACGACGAGCCCGTGATTCTCCGCCAAGAGACGCTGAACGCCTTCGGCGACCGGGAAATCGGCGTCGTCACCGGTCGTCCCTCGGCCGAGGCCGATATCGCGCTCGACCGCGTCGAACTCGACGTGGACGACGACCACCGATTCACGATGGACGACTGGGAGGAAGGAAAGCCCCACCCGGCCGCCCTCGTGACTGTCGCCGAACGACTCGGCGCGGAGTCAGTCGTCTTCGTCGGCGACACCCTCGACGACGTAAAGACGGCGCTGAACGCCGACGCAGCAGACCCCGAACGCGTCTACTACGGCGTCGGCGTTCTCTCCGGCGGTCTGAGCGGCGACGAGGGACGACAGAAGTTCTCCGAAATCGGTGCCTCGGCGGTCGTCGAGGACGTAAACGAGGTTCCGGGACTTCTCGACTGATGAGGTTGCTCTGATGGCTTACTTGATGGAGGACTACTGATGGGCCACTTCCGCGCGTTCCTCGTCACACTCCTCGCGCTCGACGCCGTCGTGTTCGTCGTCGGGTCGTTCCTGCTCCCGCCGGACCCGTTCACGCAACTGCTGATGGTCGGTCCGGCGCTGTTGTTGGCACCGGCCGTCGCGTGGTGGCTCGTCTACCGCGACGGCTTCGCTCGGGTGCAGGGACTCATCGAACCTGACGAGTGAATTTCAGAAACGAGGCAGAACCCACCGGTCGCGCAACCCTTTACTTTGCCTCGGTTCGCACGTGTGTGTATGCGAATTGCACTCCTCGGTGGGACTGGCGACATTGGTGAGGGACTCGCCCTTCGTTGGGCCTACCACACGGACCACGAGGTCATCATCGGGTCGCGTGACCCCGACAAGGCGCGAGCGAAGGCAGACGAGTACGAAACTGAACTCTCCAGTCGCGGCCTCGACGTGAAGGTAAACGGCTTCACGAACGCGATGGCTGCCGACCGCGCCACAGTGGTCGTCCTCGCTGTACCACCGTACCACGTTTCTGACACCATCGAGGCCGTCTCCGACTCACTTTCTGAAGACGACGTACTTGTCACGCCCGCAACGGGTATCAAGCGCGAGGAGGACGGGTTCCACTACCATCCACCGAAAGCGGGTAGTGTGACGGCGCTCGTCGCCGATGCGGTCCCCGACAACGTGCCTGTCGTCGGCGCATTCCACAACCTCGCGGCCGGCCGCCTCGCCGACCTCGACGCCGACCTCGGTATCGACACGCTCCTCGTCGCCGACGACCCCGACGCGAAAGAGACGGTTCGACTCCTTGCCGACGGTATCGAGGGTCTCCGCGCGCTCGACGGCGGTGGTCTCGCCAAAGCCGCAGAAAACGGGGCGCTCACGCCGCTTCTCATCAACATCGCACAGCACAACGACGGGCTTCACGACCTCGGCGTTCGGTTCCGGTAGCTGCCGTTTTACCCCTGCTGTCGCCGCCTGCGGTCTCTACTGCCACGGCCAACTGCGCGGCCACCGCGGTCGACCGTTCAGAACCGACTTTTCAATTCTTCGCGCAGGTCGTCGAGCGATGCGTCTTTCATCGACAGGAGGACGAGGAGGTGATAGACGAGGTCCGAACTCTCGTAGAGGAGTTCCTCTCGGTCGTCGTCTTTTGCCGCGAGGATGGTTTCTGTCATCTCCTCGCCGAGCTTTTCGAGCACGTAATTTTCGCCTTTCTCGTGGGTAAAAAGCGTCGTCGTATAGGAATCCTCGGGAAGGTCTGCCTTCCGGGACTCGATGGTCGAAAAGAGTTCATCGAGAACCTCGTCGGTTGGGGTGTCCGCGTCCATGGTCGCACGACGGGCGGGGGCGGAAAAAGACCCTCTGGTTCCGGTAGCCCTCACTCGGACCGACAGTCGTGGATATACCGCCTCAGGCTTCGACTTCGACTTCCAATTCGTCGAAGAAGGCGAGGTCGTGGATGCGACTGTCGGCGGTCAGTTCGGGGTGGAACGAGGTACCGACGACGGGTCCGTCGCGAACTGCGACCGGGTTGCCGTCCCACTCGGCGAGGACTTCTACGTCGTCGTCTCCCTCGTCGATGAGGGGTGCGCGGATGAACACCGCGGGGAACGGCGAGTCGAGACCCGCCACGTCGAGCGGTGCTTCGAAACTGTCGACCTGTCGGCCGAAGGCGTTGCGGTCGACGGTCACGTCGAGAATGTCGAGCGTCTGCACGCGGTCGTCTTTCGCGTCTTGAGAGGCAACGATAAGACCGGCGCAGGTTGCGAGGACGGGCTTTTCGGCCGCGACGTGGGCCTGAATTTCTCCGTCGATTCCCTCTCGTTCGAGGAGTCGGGAGATGGTCGTCGATTCGCCGCCCGGCATCAGGAGAACGTCGCAGTCGGGAACGAGTCCGGCGCTTCGAATTTCGACGATATCCGCATCGACGCCGTGAGCATCGGCGGCCCGCTCGATGGCGTCGGCGTGTTCAGTGACATCGCCCTGAACGGCGATGACACCGGCGCGTAGCGTATCCATAGACGTGTCTCGGGAACGCGAGGACAAAAAGCGTCCGTTCGTTCGTCGGCGGTTCGTGGGGCGACGTATCGGTTAGAACGCGAGCGCGTTCAGCACCAGAATACCGATGCCGAACAGTGCTCCCGTGGCGACGACAGTCTTCGGGTCGACTCGAATCGCGTTACGGTCCTCCGCGTCGAAATAGCGGACGAGACCCGCGCTCGACATCAGACCACCGCTGTTCTGGCCCTTGCTCATGTCCCACCGTCTGTTCGTCCACCGCCTAAACGTTTCGGCTCGGAAGCGTCACCCGTCCACATTCGAGGACTGAAACCGGCAGTCGACCGGGCATGAGTAATCCTTATGCGCGGGGGCAGGCAAGTTGCGCCGGGATACGATGACTGTTCGACTCTTGGACTTTTACGCGGACTGGTGCGGCCCTTGCAAGACGCAGGACCCGATTCTCGACGACCTCGAAGGCGACTACGAGGATGTCGAGTTCGTCAAGGTTGACGTCGACGAAGAGCAAGACGTGGCTAACCAGTATCAGGTGCGCTCGCTTCCAACCCTCATCGTCGAGAACGACGACGGTATCGTCGACCGTTTTGTGGGTGTAACTCAACGTGACGACCTCGAGTCGGCCCTGAGCGAAGCCGGCGCGTAACCGAACCAAACGCGCGTAAGCGCAGGCAGCGCGCGAGCGCCAACCGCGTTTTTGACGCTCCAATTCGACCGTGAGCGCCGGCGGTACGTCTCGCAAACGTTATACGACCGGCCGAGGGACTCGTATGCATGGCTAGTGACGCTGCGACGAAGCGGACGCTCGAGAAGCAGATTTGTATGCGCTGCAACGCACGAAACCCCAAAAAAGCGAAGCAGTGCCGCAAGTGCGGCTACAAGCACCTTCGTCCGAAGTCGAAGGAACGCCGCGCCGCATAAGACTGTCTGCTTTCTCTTACGACTCTCTCCGGTACAACACGAAGAGCACTGCAATCAGTGTGAGTTGTACCACTTTGTCGACGACGCCGCCGATACTGATGATATCGGGCCAATTGAACACCACGTAGAGGACGATTTGCCCGGCCGTAAACGGGATGCCGAGCAGAATCACCCACGTACGAAGGGTCTTGTCACCGCGGAGAACACCGATAATCCCGCCTGCGAATCCCGCTGCGGCCCCGACGAAGGCGATACCGAGCGGGTTTGTGGGGTCTGAAGACAGCGTGCCCACGCCGAGTCCGAGGTGAATTACCCCGGTTATCGCCGCGAGGACGACGCCGATGTAGTGCAGTTGCGTCAGTTCCGCCTGTTCGGTCTGTTTGGGTGTCGTTGTCGTCTGTTCTGTTGTGGTTGACATATCATGTCACCGGATATTTGGGTTCGCGTCGTTCAGCTCGTTCGAGTGCGCGCTCGATTACGTCGTGGATGGTATCGCCGCCTGTTCCGCGTTTGAACACGTCGCCGTGTCCAGCGTACATCGTCTCGACCGTCGTCGGGAGTCTGTCGCGGAGCGTCCGGAGGCTGGAGATAACTCGCTCGCGCGACTGTCCCGGCAAGTCGGTCTTTCCGAAACTGCCGTCGTCGAACGCGTTGTCGTTGTACACTACCACGTCACCGGAGAAAAGCGACCGCCCGCTCACGAGTGAGACGTGGTCGTCGGCGTGTCCCGGCGTGTAGATGACCTCGAACGTCTCGTCACCCATCACGATTTCGTCGCCGTCTTCGAGTTCGTGGGTTCGAAGCGGATGGTCACCGAAAGCGTACACGTCCGGCTCGAATCGCTCGACGACGGCGTCTAACTCGCCGATGTGGTCCGCGTGCTGGTGGGTGAGAACGACGGCGTCGAGGTCGTCTGTGTGTTCTGCGACGGCGGTCTCGACACCTGCCATCGTCCCGGCATCGACGAGGACGGTTCGGTCGCCGAG
>NZ_JBZRPK010000561.1:0-7515 GCF_058382125.1 Haloferax sp. s1 | reverse complement strand
CGTCATCGAACTCGAAGCTATCCTCGTGGTCGTCCTCGTCACCCTCATCATCGAACTCAAAGTTATCCTCATCATCTTCGTCGTCATCGATGTGGTTAGCCTCGTCTTCGTCACCGAATTCGAAGCCGTCGTCCTCTTTATCATCGACGTGATCATTGTCATCCACGACACAATCGTCTTCACCCTCTCCGTCATCGTGCGTCGAATTGTCAATCGCGGCGACTCTCTCGCCGTCATCGATACTACGTCCCTCCTCTGCAAGTCCTGCTCCGAGTAGCTGGTCGGCCCCGAGGGTCGATTCAGTCGGAACCGTCTCTGTGGCCGTCACTGACGGTGGAACGCTTCCGAGAACAGTGGCTACGACGATGAATATGACGACGAGCGTAAACTGCTGATGTCGGGTCATAAAACGCGCTGAACTAGAGGACTGGGTTCAGAAGAACAATGTACGTCGATACAGATAAGTGCGAGATAACTTATGAGCCAGAGCGTTAAGCACCGCTCACATCGTGAATAATTGAACAGCGACTTACGCCACCGTAATCAAGTCATTGCACACTCGACCGACCGCTGTCGTGCGGTTGGATGTGTCACCAGTTGCAAACGCTACTATAGGACCGCTTGGCGAGGCGGCCCACGTACCAGACGAGAATCCGTCGTCTGTCCCCGTCAGACACACGTCCACCGATGACTGACCGTCAGCTCTCGGCGTCGGTCTCGACTACATTCTTGAAGTATTCAAGCTCAACGAGTGTGTGTTGGTAAACCTCTTTTTCGAGATCAACGGCAGCCGTCAACGCCTTTTCGGCTACTTTGCCCAGTACTGTCGGTGGAACGCGAGCCCAGACACGATGCGAGAGATGGGTCTGTCCGCCTCTCGGGTCGAGCACCACGGTTCCGCCTTCTTCGACAGTGAATGTGAACGGGAGCAGGGGCAGTGTATAGGTGCAAGTACCAATCCAACTGAATCGTTGTTCTTCGACGACGTCACGGAGCTCAGCGTTGATCATGCCTTTGATCGGGCCAACATACTCACGCTGGTAAAATCGGAGGCCATCGCGAAGCGGCTTTTTTGGGTCCATGACGACCCACATCCCGTCGTGGTCAGGGTTAGAGCGTTCCCAGCGAGTTTCGAATTCCTCCAGATACGGCCACACGGTCGCCGGTGACGCATCAATCTGGACCGCGGCGCTTGTTTCGATCATGTATTACCAGTCCGGGTCGGTGTGATTGACGCTATACCCGAGTATACTCGGGGGAGTTCTTGAGCTGCGCCTGCGAATGGAACGCCATGCGCTATGCGTCCGGGGTGCTCATCTGGAATGACGGGCAACTCCACCCACTGGAGACCGCTATCGAAGCCTGTCCTGCCGTGACGATCGACACGAGCTATCAAATCAGCAGAGTCGGTGACCGGCTGGTTGAACTGTGCGAGTTTTCGGGCGATATGGCTCGGCTCGAACAGCTCCTCGAATGCGAAGGCTCCGTCCACGACTTCGCGGTCACGCGAGAAACCGGCCTCGCGTACGTCGAATACAGCCAATCGCCGTCCATGGAGCTGCTGTTCGACATCCTCGTTGCGTACTCGCTCGTTCTCGTGCCGCCTCTTGTGTACACAGACGACTACACAGATCGTGGCGTTCGCCTCACGGTCGTTGGGACTGAATCTGCGATCACATGTATTACAGCTGACCTTCCCCCCGAGGTCGACATCTATCCGGAGTCCCTTGGTGAGTACGTCCCCAAACGCGGCCAGCTTGTGGACCTACTCACCGAACGGCAACGAACGGTGTTCGAGGCTGCCGTCGAACTGGGCTACTACGAGGTCCCACGGGAAGCGACACACGAGGAGATTGCGGCGGCGGTCGGACGTGCTCCAGCGACGGTCTCGGAGCAACTCCAGCGAATCGAAGCGAATCTGCTGCCGCGCTACCTCGACACGGAGTTTGGACGTATATGACCCGAGTATACTCGGAGGTGGCTATACTGTCACCCGTCACGGAGCCTCCGTATGGTCCGTCCTGACGCAGCTGTGCTCGTCGTCGGTGGCTACGGCACGATTGGCCGGACTGTCTGTACGGAGCTCGCCGACCGGACACAGGGGGAAATACTCGCTGCTGGTCGCTCGCAGAAAAATGCCCGCCGATTTGCCAGTTCGGTCGCTGGCGTCGAGCCCCGCACGTTTGATGTAAGCGACAGTGCGGGATATGCGGACGCGCTCGCTGACGTGGGGACGGTGGTCATGTGTCTGGATCAAGACACGCCACAGTTCGCGAAAGCCTGTCTCGAGCGCGGCATCGACTACGTCGATATCTCGCCGACGGACGCGCTTCTCCGGGCTATCGAGTCGTTCGACGATCTCGCTCGGGAACGAGGCGCGACGGCCGTACTCAGTGTCGGACTGTCTCCCGGACTGACGAACCTCTTCGTTGCTGAAGCAACCGCAGAACTCGATACAGTCGACCGAGCGGACATCACCCTACTGCTGGGTATTGGTGACGCGTTCGGCCCAGATACGGTTAAATGGACAATCGAGGACGCACTTGGGGACTTCTCGGTGCGGCGTGACGGCGAGTCGACTTCAGTGACTGGCCTCACCGATCCCCGGGTGGTCGAGATTCCTGGCTGGGGGCGGCGCCGAGCGTATCGGGCAAATCTCGCAGATCAGCACGTGCTTGCCCGGACGACGGCCATCCCGACAATCGAGAGTCGACTGTGTTACGACTCTCGCATCGTCACTCGCTATCTGGCAGTATTACGCCGCACCGGACTGTACCAGCCGGTCGTGTCGGCGCTCGGTGTCGATGAAATCGTCAGGCTGACCGATGCAATCCCGTTTGGGTCCAACGAGTCGGTAATCAACGTCGAGGTTAGCGGTCGGGTCAACGGCCGAGCAACGCGAATCAAGCGGTGGGTTCGGGGACCTGATCAAGCCCGTGCGACTGCAATCGTCACTGCTCGAGTCGTAGAGGCGGTGGGGCCGCCACAACCGGCGGGTGTCCACCACATACAGGAGCTGTTCAAGAGCTCACCGTTCTGTGATGTCTTGGTCACGGCCGGGTATAGCGTCGGGCGTGCAGAACAGTGGGAAGAGCCGTCGTAGTGGGGAAATCCATTGCCACGACGGCATCGGACTCGGTCGGTGAGAACGAAGTCGGCCGCGTGGAGTTTGAATATCGTCACGTCGTCACCGGGTATGGCGGGAAGACAGACATTCATAGGCTGTTTCGGTTCGCCGGACACTGTCTGATTCTGTGCAACGAGGGGTCATGAGTGAGTACTGCGATACTCTTACTAGTTAACTGACCTAACCAACGTTACTGCGACTCTGGGCTCTATGTTGGTTAATCTATTCTACTCCAATGTAGACGGAATATTCCGTGCTAGCAAGGTTTATTCCTATGAACCACGTGGTATGGGTATGGAAGAACCGCACTCTGAACTCCAGGCTGATGCCGAGGAGCGAACGAACTCACCAGATTTCGATGCTCTGGTCCCTCCGGAGGAACTTGTTCGTGGGGGCCGAACGCGAGACGATTTTTTTGATGCTGTGCTTGGGCTTGACAGTCCAGCTACCGTTGGCGACGTCGCCGACCTCGCAGGCCACGGTGTCGATGCCGCGAGAGAGTACTTAGAGTGGTTCGAACGAATGGGAATCGTGACACAGATTACCGAGTCGCCAGCGACGTATGAACGCAACCAGTCGTACTTGAACTGGCGACGGGTCCAGACGCTCCGAGACGACTACACGACAGCAGAACTCCTTGAGTTCCTGAAGACGGAAACAACACGTGCAGAAGATTTGGCTGAGGAGTTCGCTGTCGCGTCGCCGGCAGCGGTCTCTCTCTCGAAGCACGCTGCCGCCACTGAACAATCGATAGAAGATGTTTGGGAGGCTGTTTCCGCGTGGAAAACGGCTCGGCGTCGGATAAAGCTCCTTGAACGGGCGTTAGCGAGCGAGTCGGGTGGTGCGGCCGACCAACGAACAGCGGTATGACAGGCCAGGATGAGAGTACTGCGTCTGAGTCGGTCTCCGGCGCTCCAATTGATTTTGACCGCCTGGGCATTATTCGAAATCGGTTTACTACCGACGAGCGGTTCACTCAGGTAGTTGATCAACCTGAATTCGCCCCTGAACGGCTGGTTTGCGTGTATGATGGGCGGTTCTACCCATCGAGTGTTCAAAACGCTCGTTTAGAGCTCGTCTGGTTCGAGAACGGCGACTTCTCGCTACACTACCACGAAGACCACGATGAAGGAACGTTCGATCACCGATGGGACCGCCACCCGTCGGACCACAACACTCGCGACCACATCCATCCTGGGCCAGATGCACCAACCCATGGGGACGATACATCCCACCCCAGCGATTGGCGTGACGTCCTCTCAATGGCACTCACTGAAATTGAAACCCGCCAGCGTGCATTTTGGGAGGGCTGATTCTGAATATCGCGTCTACAGCACGACAGTGAGTTTGTCCAGATAGCCTCGCTTAGGTGGAAAAGTGGTGGTGTGGCTGTTGACGACCAATTCGAAGATGTTCTATGACCGCTTGTACTATCTATTAGGTCGGTACTCTTGACCGACTTCCGAGAGTCGGGTTATTTCGGAACCAAGTCAGATCCCCACATTGCCAAAATAAAGACGTACTCTGATGACCTCAACTAGCAGCTCCCTCTCACGGGAATTCCAGTTGAGTCTTCTTTTTGACATCTCTCAATTTGGAGTCTAGACGACAGCTAAGATCAAAAATTTTGACTTGGGTTACTTTGTTCAATTCACTATAACTGTCATGTTCGACACGACCCATATTTCTACAGCCTTCATCAAATTCGCGTTTCGCCGAGCTTATTTCATCCAATATTCCCATCACTTCAATAATATCTTCTTGAATATTTTCATCGCTAAAGAGGTGGGTGTTCTGTCGAAGAGCCCCCCTTAGTGATTGTTCGTCAACTGCCTCAAGAGGCGGAATGTGATCCCGGTTTGGTACCTCCTCTATATTCTCTTCAAATGAATTCACAAACCGAGAGATCTCAAACTCTAGTTGCCGGACTGCCTGTTGGCGACGATCTGCCTCAACGAACATCGACTCTAACTGCTCTCGACTCATCGGCTGCTTCTGGTCGTTGACGCGGACAAAATAGGACGAATCAGATGCCTTGACTGGCTTACGCGAGGCCTCAAAGACACGAACTGCAAGCGCTATTCTGTCGGTATTCTCGCTCGGGGGGATGAGTGGGTCGGAGACATAGATTTCTACAACTGGCGTTGTATCCTTAATATATTGATTGACTGTTCGTCTGACCTCATGTTCCGGTGGTTCAAACGGCGCTGGATCAATCGAATCAGCCATACCAAAAACAAGAATCCCACCACATCCATTGGCAAATGCAGTGAACTCTCGTTCAAGGTTTCTTCGCCACTTTTGTTTTGACTTATCTGAATTTTCTCCAGTAGGATACGATAGATGCTTCTTGTATTCCAAGTAGGTACTCTCTGGGACGTCGTTGTCAGCTAGGAACTCAATCGTATCCCAAGTCCAATCCTTAACGTCGGACGGATACAGCTGGTCTTCCATAGAAAAGAGTGTTTTCAGAGACAAATAAAATGATAGACCAGATGTCAAGTGTACTGAGTAGTAGGGGGAACCGTCTTCACAACCAAACACTCAGTAGTTCTGAGAATCACCTAGTTTCGGATAGGTGACTAATTATTCTGTGCTAGTTCGGTTGGAACTACTGTATGGGTGCAATTTGCGTGTCCTGGAACGGTGACTCCGTCGTTCCAGTTGCCTTGTCTCTGCTGAGAATACAGCGCTCGGAGGAGCTCCGAGGTTGCATGTTTTCCCCCCGCCAACTGCTGGGTACAATCTGAAGTCGTGTCTTCTCGAGGAGAGCGCGGGACAAAACACTCTGAGTCTCCTCGCTCTTCGAGAATCTCCATTACTGATTGGTTATAAAACCGACTCAGTTGCGACCGTATCAACCGTTCTTTCCACTGGCTGTTGAATACGTGATTGTTCCCCATATGAAGTGAGTTACTGGGTGGGAGCTCTGATGAGACACGTTGCTCAGCGGTTGCATGGTCGATCTCTCCTTTAACAAGCTCCGACAGTATCGTCCTGAAGTCTTCTTTTCGTGTACCTCCCTCGAGGCACTTTCCTATGATTGGTTCATCAGCTATCAACTCCAGAGCATGCAGCCTAATCTCACCGTTGTTGGAGAGTGCTTTTGGGATTTCGTCGTAGTGTTGTGCCCATTCTGTCATGATTCCACACATAATAATGTCTATACGATAACAAATATCTATCCCCGAATCAGACATTTTGTGCTCAGGCAAGAGCGACAAAGTGCCGAATGCACCCTAGTGAGCAGTTCCGAGAATCTGGTTTTCTCTTTTCGGAACCGAGAGCCAAAGAGAGTTGGCCGTGGTATGCTCCGAGCATTCATATTTGAGCAGTGTCCGCATCTGTACGTGGTTAGAAAGTCTTCACTACTGCTAGCTGTTTCTGCCTTGTGCTCCCCAGCACTGCTGTTCTGGTCTGAGACCTCAGGGAAGACAAATCTAGTAAATCACACACCCCCGTACGATCTCCCAGCATTTGCTCAAATCGTAGGCGCACTCGGGAGCCTAGTGCTGTCCGCTGGTTTGGTGTATCTCTATCGGCGCCAAACAATGATTCTGAACGAAGAAAAAAAGCAAACAGAATTCCAGTCGAAGGCCCTGTTACGTATCGAGGATTTACAAGTTATTCCAGCCGAGAAGGTTAGCGAATACGCGACTAATAATGGCTTGGATACTTGGCCCCATCTTTTACATGCAGATCTGGTTGAAGTCACCCTGTCAAATTTTGGTCGGGCACCGGCTGAAGAACTCAGAGTAGAAGCAATGCTAAATGGGAACAAGATCGGTTGGGAATCGCAGGGACCTTTAATTCAGGGGGAATGGAAAACTGCGCTGAAAAAGATGACTGGACCTCGTATGGATGCGATCCGCTTGAATGACCAGGGCGGTGTAATAGGAACGAACGAACGAGAGAAAGTTTACACCACTTCGCTCCATGCGGTGACCGACGAGATCGAAGAGCAGCTGGGTGATGATGTGTGCATAAATGAAACTATGGGTGACAATCCTCCAGGATTTCTCTCAGCTTCCGAGCTTCTGTGGATATTTCAAGATTCTGGCGAGTCTGAAATCGACGCGGGAGTTCGATTGTGGTACAAAGATGGACTGGGTGATCGAAGACCGATAAGACTTGGATACACAACCGTCGAGTCGAAGAATATCACCGACTTCCATTCAGTTATCTTTAATGCGAGGCCTATGATGCCAGATGACGTTCCTGAAGAAAACAAATGGTGGGAAAAATCCGAATAGACCTTTGATTCTCCTCCCCGAGTCCTGCAGATCCGACTAGCAGATGGCTATTCTATACGCTTCCGAGAATACCCCATTCTCGTAACCTCCGGCGCGTCGAAGTCACCAAATCGGCCTGTTTTCACCCGAGATCGA
>NZ_JBZRPK010000562.1:0-7519 GCF_058382125.1 Haloferax sp. s1 | reverse complement strand
GTCGGCATCTGTCTCCTCGAACCCGGGACTGTCGTCGAAATCAAGAGCGCGATGGTCGTCTACGGCGAAGCGCAGCGCCGCGGACGGTTCCTTCTCCGACGGAGCCAACACGAGCACCTCCTCGAGGAGGGCGGTGTCTACCTCTTCGCCGTCTGTGCACCGACTCCTGCGCGTGACATCATCGCCGCGAAGATCGTCCCGGCGAGCCTCGTCGATGAATTCGACTTCTCGTGGGTCTCCCGCGAAACGCGGTCGGACTACGCCCAGATCACCTGGACGCAGGTCTTCGCGCCGAAGGAGGTCGAAGGCCAGTGAGTGTTCGTGGAACCTACTTCACGGCGCTCGCGAACAACGAGGTCGTTCCCGGAGGCCGGGATCGTGTCTTCGCCATCGTACGAGACGTTCCTGAGTGGGCCGAAGACCTCATCGACCGTTCTGTCCCGCACCTCGCACCACCAGAGTCTCTGGAAACCGCTCGTCGTCGGGTCGAAGAAGCCGCTGCGAAAGACGACGATGTTGAGGACGCACTCGCTGTCTCCTGGCACTCGACCGACTACGAGGCACGCTTCCAGACTTACCTTCAGTCGTCCGGCGCTCGCCAAGTCCTCTCGAAAGTCCAGTCCGATGCCGAGGAGACAGCCGTCTGGCTCGTCTCGTAGCGTGCAGACGACCGCTACGACCATCGGCGTATCGTCCTCGCCGAACTCCGTCAGCGGACGCAGGACGGCCCATGCGAGGAAGGACAGCACCGATGGCATCGAGGCTCTGTCGTTGGTGTCTCTGTCTGCGACATCTGCAGTTACTCCTCGCAGTCTCTCACCGACTGGTTTGGACAGGATGTTCGCATCGCCTACGGAGGTGACCGGCGGTGAGCGACGACGCACCTGGAGAGATCGTCGCGGAGTTCTCGGTCCTCGACGAGGCGACCGCCGTCACGTCGGACGAAGACGACACCGTCGAGTCCGCAGTTGAAGGCGAGTACGTTCCGGACCACCTTGACGAAGACGTCCAGGAGGAACGCGACCGCGTCGAGTTCGAACTGCCCGAGTACGTCGCGGCATGCCGCTACTGCCAGACGACGTTCGAAACCGAAGAAGCCGCACTCGAACACGAGTGGACGTGTGACCTCGAACCGACTGGTGAGTGTCGATTCTGCGGTGGGACTCACATTCGGAAGGACGTTCGCGAGGATCACTTCTACTCGTGCGCGGAGGCAGAGATGCACGAGCGTCGTCAGAAGCGTGGCGTACGCGCTCGGACGATGCGCGGGCAAGACTCGAAGACAGCCGTTTCAGGTCTTCGGAAGTTCCTCTTGCCGCAACCGCACGAGTTCGCGGCGTACCTCAAGTGGGATAAGTCGCTGAAAACCTACTTCGGACTCGTCTCACTCTACAAAATGCACGATTTCGAGGAGCACGGCAACTTACGTGCCGGTCTCGAATACGGTGGTGAAGAGTGGACTATCGAGTTCGGTTACGCCGATAATCCCGGTCTCGCGGTCCCCGACGACGATACTGACCTCGGGCCATACGACTGGCGGCTCGAAGACGTCCCCGAGTTCCTCGTTCGAGTCTATCCCGCAAGCTACGGCTCCTGGACGGCCGCGAAAGACGACAACCGAAAACGTGCGTACTTCCGAGTCCGTCCGCGCTGGCCCGGTGTCGAGTCGAAAAGCGGGAAGTCGATTCCGAACCCGCACGGCATTCTCGGGGTGGACGTCGAAACTCGCGGGAGCTACTTCGAATTCACAGATTACCCGAGCCTACTCTACCACGCCCTCGCCGAACTGCGAGAGCGGCAAAGCGCCTTTGGATGGAACTCATTCACCGAGATCAACGCAGAGTTGTGCCACCCCGAGAACCTCCACGACTCGTCGAACATCACCGACGCGGAGCTGTACGTCCGCGCGAAGAAGGGCGAGACCGGCAAGGTGTTCGCTATCGACGGGACACTTCACCGGATTTCGTTACTGTTGAGCCGTGAGCGGAGCGGCTACGCAAAGAGTGTTCGAGATGATACGGGATGCGAAGGGTACTACCACACGGCGACGATCTGCGCGATGCGCGCCGCCGAGGTCGTCGGTGGACACGAACTCCCGAAGGAGTTCAAACACTACCACGTCCGCAACCCCGACGCCGTCGAAGGGACTCCTTTGGAGAACCCGAAAATCGGTGTCTCCTATCAGAACTCACTGTACGACGATGTCCTCCGATTCAAGGACGTCGAGAGCCTCTACAAGGAACTCGAAGAAGGACTCTTGAACGTCCTGAACTGGTCAGACCTGCCAGTGACGCCGGACCACCAGAAGTACGTCGCGGATGACTACTTCGCCGTCGACGGCGAGGCGCGGATGGTCAAAGTCATCGACAACCCGCTGCCGCGTATCGCCCAGCAGCAGGACGACGAGGTTCGACTGTTCGCCGCTGCGAATAACCTCTACGAGACGGACGTGAACCTCGTTGATGAACTGGTGACCGACGGCGGGCAGATCTCACCGGCGGACCTCGCCGAACGGATCGGCGTCCATATAGACACCGTGTATCGCGCACTGAAGCGACTCGGCGACCTGGTGCTCCACGAGTACGGCCACGTCGAACTCGCGTCGAAGCACATCGCCGAGGGGATCGTCGAACATATCGAGTCTGCTCGGCGTTCGGTCTCCGCGACGCTCGAGGAAGCGACGGAGGATATCATCCGGGCAGACACCTACGGCGATGGTGACGGTCCTTGGGAACGCTGGCTGCGCAACTACGTCCGTGGTCGTTCCGATGATCGCGACGACGGTCGCGAGCGTCTCGAGCTTGCACCGCAGGTGACGCGCCAAGAGGTCAAGCGTATCCTTCGGACTGGCGCTGCGAAGTGGGCAGAGGTGACTGGGAACGACTGGAAGCAGTTCGCCCGCGAGTTCGCTGTTGTCGGTGAGGCCTACGACACCTCCGCTCCGTTGACGTACAGCTTCGGTGAACTCCGTCAGCTCGTCGGCTGACGTTCTGTTTGCTGAGTGGCGACACTATCCTTCCAGTGTAGAAGCGGCTTCTTTTGCAGGTTTTTCAGGCGCGTAGCGGGTGCAATTTTCTGGACGTCGTCTCGACCGCCCAGCGACCGCCACCGCCGTCACTTCGAATCCGGGGGGTCCCCCCTGATTCTCCGTTAGATGTGTGGCTAAAGAGCCACACTCCAAGATTACTTCAGCCACCTTCGGTGGCTTCAGATGAAACACTTGAAGCAGGGGTCGCCGCGCCTACTCGGCGCGGCTTGCCGTGCGCGAAAAATTAGAGACGAACGTTCGGAAGTTGACTCCGAGCATGTCACCCGTGATCAGCACTGAGTTCCTCGTTTCCCTCGCTTCTCGTCTAGGCTACCATGATTCCGAGTGTGAACGCAGTCAATAGGAGGGCTAGGAGACCGATGACGATCATTAACTGCTCTTCGTTGCTCATTGCTCATCGATTTTGCTTGGTCTCACTTAACTCTAGGTCCCAAATAGGGATATAGAGGTTTAATATCCCAAACAGGGATACAATTATAGGAGTGCAGGACACAGTCTTGTATATGACGAATCGAAAAAACGTCAAAATCTCAGAGAGTGTTCACGCAAAACTCGCCGAAGAGAAATATGATCGCGAAACATGGGATCAATTCCTTCTCCGGCTTGCCGATGAGAAAGCACTGCCAGAAGGGACTTACGAGGAAGCCAATCTTCGCTTCAACGAGTGTCTGAACAACAACGTTGGTGTGAGTGTGGACTTGTTGGTAGAAGTAGGGACTGGCCCAGATGGCTGGTCTATCGAAGCGAAACGTGTTCTAGAGACTGGGTATCACGTTAATGACCGAGGTGGTCGGGCTCGGATAGCAGAAGCGCTGGAAAATGGAGATCGAATCTCGTTATTTGTTGGAGAGGGTAACGAGGAATTCACAGTAAGTCCTGATCTCACCTGGAGAGAGGATGATCTTGGGAATCCAATTGTTGCTGATGTCGAGTTACACGATATAGAACGAGAGGAAGACAACTAATTGCGGTAATTGCACTGTTACAGATGATTCGCGGGTGAGTCGGGACGAACCAATCTAGTGGAAGCCGATACTGTCTCTCTGTCCCTGTGCGTGAACGCTCTTCATCGGCCAGAGTGGGCGAATCGGTCTCTGTTCACTAGTAGGACATCGTGTGCGAGTTAGACGAAGAGTAGGCACTCGGGAGAGGTATCTTTAGAAAAGCGTCATAGGCGTGGATACGCCCGTAGACGCCTCCGTGTAACAGCATCTGGAGTTTGGCGTTCCATGGTAATAACCGCTGTGCGAATTATATTTAATCCGTAAATATCAAATATCCGATATATTTATAGGGGTAGGAGTATTACGAGTAAGTGGAGGCAGGACGCCTCCGTGTAACAGAATGACCGACGAAAAACTCGAACGCGCGCTGATGACGGTGAAAATCGTCTTCTTCGCGCTTGGCTCGGTTGTTTCGCTGATGAAAATCCTCGGCTTCTAAAGCTGAGGACGACATTTATTGGCGAGAAAGTCGGTCCGGCTATCGGCGGCCGAAAACGCCGAGACAGCAATGAGCAACATCACACACACCGTCCGCGGGGCAAGCGACATTGTAATGGCTGCGTTCGCAGTCTACGTGCTGTTCGGCCAAGATTGGCTGATGAACCGCGGATACGGGATAACGTCGGATGCTCTCGGCATCGTCCTGATACTCCTCTCAGGGATTATCATCGCGACTGATGTCCGTGAGTGGGTCGCACAGCGTCAAGAACAGTAACTCGAATCTGGTCTTTTCCTTCGCTCTGGTTCTCTCACCCTGAATGTGGGTTTCGTGTTTGTAAAGAAACACGCAACCGCACCGAAGACCACCGACTCAAACACTCGAAAAGCGCCGGCTCAGACGAGCCACCAAACCCGCCCGATGACTTATCTTGCACGCTTGTCTAGAAAATCGTGAAACCCATGCGAACCGAACGGAACAAAGACGGCACCTGGAACGTCTGGATGAATCGCGCCGAGTATCGCGAACTCCCACGACAAGCACACTCTGACCTCGCAGAGATTGCGCTGAGGCTGATGGGAGACAGTGGCCTTCGCGTTGCCGAGGTTCTCGACGTCACGCCCAACGACATCTCACGCCGCACCGACGGCCGACACTACAAGCTCGAAGTTAGACGTGGAAAAGACACCACCGGCGAGCACGCACACGGGAAGCAACGTGAGACGTGGCTCCCTATCGACCTCGAGGCGAGAATCAATCGCTACGTCCAGGACGACCACAACGGCATCGGCCCGAACAACCCTATTGTCCAACGCTCGAAGCGAACCCTTCAGGGCTGGGTCGACCGTGCCGCCGACGCCGCAGCGGACGCGACCGGCGACGACGACTACCGGCGAGTGTCCAGTCACGATCTGCGCCGCTGCTGGGCGCATCATCTTCTCGTCGAGGAAGGAGTCTCGCCTCGAATCGTGATGGCACTCGGTGGGTGGAGTTCCTACGACGCTATCGAGCCCTACCTCGCCGCACCGTCAGAAGAGAACATCATTAGGTCAATGAGCGGGGTCTCACTCTGAGTTCCGGAAGTAACCTGTCCTCCCAAGCTCTATGATGTTACCACATTTCGTTCTGGGTATGGAATACATTGTTTTTCTCCAACCCGCAACCATCTTACAAAGTATTGAGTCAGTGATAGCGCATCCACTGTTTCCCGTAGTTACACCATTTCTTACTGTCATTCTGAGCGGTTACATCTCCCTACGGGTCTCTCGTCGAGTTTCGAGAGTGCAGATCCAGAAGAAGTACCAAACCAAGAACAAACGTGAAAGAAGGGACTGGTATAAAGACGCAAGCGCCCTTGCTGAACTGACAGAGGATGACTGGTGGGAGGTGATGAGCAGTTCAGAATCTCCGCGTGAGATTAATGGAGCAGAGGTTTTCACTAAGCGAAGAGACGAAATAAGACATCACGCTGCAGTTGGAAATACGATAAATGTCTCTGACGAAGTAGTTGAAAACTTAGAACAAGTCTCGTCTGACTTAGCCTACGCGGAGACTGTGTTGAACTCGGGTGAGAAACTCGCCGGTATAGAGAAGGAACTGCTACCGGTCTTGGACTCAATTAAGACACGATCTCAATCTAAGATCGACTCTCTTTCGTAAACTTCCGGAATTAGCCTATTCTCGGAAGTCTCTAATCCGGCCACGTTTATCATGTCACTATCATGAACATCGTACTGAATACAGAGCGCGAGTTGGCCATACTGACTAGTGTTCGGGTTGTTCAGGCTGAATAGTAGATCCAAGTTTCTCTAAGGTTCCTCGTAAGTGTCGAACGGATCACCAAGCTCGCCGAACGCGTGCCAGATGTGCTGCATGAACTTTTTCGTCACCTCCTCAAAAATCATATCGTAGGATTCTAGAGCTACAACCGGTAACGTAGCAATCTCTCTATCCAGTTTCTTTGAGTCTCGACTCTTATCTGAAGTGGTGACAAATCCTTCCGCATCGACGAAGGTCAGATAGAGAAAGATAGGCGGTGAGACATCGCGCTCTGCTAAGAATCCAGTATAGTCCGGCAACCGGTCATGGAGGATTTCATAAAGCGTCCGGAAACCGATCTTATCCTCCTCAGAAAAATAACTCCTGAAGTGGAATGAGTGAACGGCCTCGATACGACCGTCGTTGAATATCTGAACGTATTCCGACTGTGGTTCCTCTTCTTCTGAGGCCCTACGGAAGTTACCAATATCCTGCGAGTTCACAATCCCATCAACATTCCGACGAGCGTTTGAATGGATTTGACCACCACGATTCCGGTGAAATAGTGGCAATCCACTGAACGCATCCCTACCATCCGAACTGATATCAACCTCTGACCGCAGGTTGAACGCGGTCGCCGGGATTACGTGCAGCACCATGCACGGCCCTGGTTCGAATGGAGCCGGTGTATCTCCGCTACGGATCTTGGCAATCCGCTCTGCCAGAAAGTCCTCCACCTCCTCGCGAAGACTATACTGCTCAATGAACTTCTCTCGGAGCTGTCCAGCGTCGAATTGGTATTTCCCGGCAGAGTTTCGTCCGTAGAACGGTTTCTTCGAACCAAGTGTAACTCGGTGCGGTGAGACCGTGCTGGCCTGGACACGGACTATAGCTACGAATCCGTTTCCGTCAGGGTTGGTTAGTGTCCGTATCTCGTGAGTTCGTAGACGTGGATCAGTACTGGTGCGGATCAAGCTCTCCCACATCAACTTGTATTGGTCGCGGTCGTGGTCGGTGATCCACCAGAGTTTGGCGTCGTCTTTCCCGTCGACATCTTCAGGATCAGGAACTCCGATGATTAGGTCCCCGCCAGTTGTGTTAGCAAAAGAGGTGACTTCGGCCAAAAATTTCTCTTTGTGGCCTTTGTTCTGTGGATCAAGCTGGCGTTTGAATTCGATTCCCTGTTTCTCCGGTGTGCCGGTCTCCACTAGTCGCTCGAGGTCTTCAACTGTGAGGTCGTCAAGTCTAGGAGGAAGCATACTTCACTAG